>JAPLBU010000395.1 GCA_026392575.1 Actinomycetota bacterium
CCTTGCCCCGGCGATCATCCCTGATCTGGCGCTCGCCATCGGACTGCTTGTCCTGTTCAGTGCGGTTGGCATGACCCTTGGCCTTTACTCTGTTCTGCTGGCCCATGTCGTGTTCGGGATGGCATTCGTGGCTGCTGTGGTGACAGCAAGACTGGGCCAAAGTGACCCAAGTCTCGAGGAGGCGTCCAACGATCTGGGTGCAACGGCGACCACGACTTTCTTCCGCATCACGGTGCCGACCCTGATGCCAGCGATTGTCGCTGGCGCACTGCTGGTTTTCACCCTCTCCCTCGACGAGTTCGTCATCGCGTTCTTCACTGACGGCCCTAGTACTCCGACCCTGCCGATAATTATCTACTCCATGGTTCGCTTCGGAGTCACCCCGGAGATCAATGCCCTCGCTGCCGTCCTGCTCTTTGTCAGTTTCACTGTCGTGATCGCCGTCCAGCGCATCACCCGACTAACGGATGCCCTATGAAACCTCCTCCGCTCGTCGAGATCACCAACATCAGCAAGGGTTACGGCGCGGTTGTTGCCCTTGCTGGGGTGAGCCTGACCATCAACGAGAACGAGTTCTTCGCCCTGCTCGGCCCCTCGGGCTGCGGCAAGACAACACTGCTCCGCGTCCTGGCGGGCTTCTCCGAGCCCGACTCCGGGTCGGTGACGCTCGGCGGCCTCGACCTGCTCTCACTGCCGCCGAACAAGCGCCCGATCAATCTGATGTTCCAGTCCTATGCGCTGTTCCCGCACATGTCGGTGGAGAAGAATGTCGCCTACGGACTCGAGCGGGAGGGCCTGCCGAAGGACGAGGTGCGCGATCGTGTCACCACCGTGCTCGCTACTGTCGGCCTCACCGACAAGGCGCGCACCCGGCCGACCCAGCTGTCCGGAGGTCAACGGCAGCGCGTCGCGCTGGCCCGAGCCATCGTCAAGCGCCCCAAGCTGCTGCTCCTCGACGAGCCGCTGTCCGCGCTCGACCGCAAGGTGCGATCCGAGATGCAGCTCGAGCTCAAGCGCCTCCAGCACGAGGTCGGCATCACCTTCGTCGTCGTGACGCACGACCAGGAGGAGGCCATGTCGATGGCCGACCGCATCGCCGTGATGTCGGAGGGTCGCGTGCAGCAGATCGATACTCCGGTCGATCTCTATCAGCGGCCCCGCACGCTGTTCGTCGCCGACTTCATCGGGTCGAGCAACACGTTCGCGGGCAGGCTCGCTGACGCGGGCGTCGACGTGGACGGCGTTGGCATCCTGCCGGGTCACCTACCGTGGCCCGTGAGTGCAGGTGCGGCGACCCTGATGGTCCGCCCGGAGGATGTCGAGCTCGTCGAGCCGGAACGCGCGATGCTGAGCGGAACCGTCATCGACATCCAGTTCTACGGTGGCTCCTCGACCATCGCCGTGAGCGTCGAGCGCCACGTGTCCCCGATCATCGTCACCTGTCAGGGCACGACGGATGTTCAGCGGGACGCTCAGGTGCACCTCGCCTGGAACCCGGCCAAGGCGGTCGTCCTCGGCGAGGAGACGTGACCGCAGCAACCCATCCCGTCTCGGATGCGTTGCGCGATGCCGCGCCCGTCCCCTTCTGGACCGATCGAGAAGACGCACCCGAACCGTGCGCCCCACTGACGGGGCGTGCCACCTGCGACCTGCTGGTCGTCGGTGGCGGCTTCACCGGCCTCTGGGCAGCGATCGAGGCGAAGGCACTGCACCCGGCACTCGACGTCGTCCTGATGGAGTCGCACGAGATCGCCTACGGAGCGTCAGGGCGCAATGGCGGGTTCATCTCCGAATCGCTCACTCACGGTATTGCGCACGGGCTGGAACTCTGGCCCGACGAACTCGACACCCTGCTGCGACTCGGCCGCGAGAATCTGCAGGAGATCGAGGCCTTCGTCGCTGCGGAGGGCATTGATGCCGGCCTGCGCCTGTGCGGGAAGACGGCGGTCGCCACCAAGCCGCACCACATCGCACAGCTGCGCGCATCGGCCGCACTCCACGCCGCCTACGGCGAGGACGCCACCGTGCTCGACGCCGACGAGATGCGCGCGGATGTCGACTCCCCGACCTACCTCGGTGGCATGCGGGTGCGTTCCGGCGGCGGCCTTATCGATCCTGCTGCGATGTGCTGGGGCATGAAGGCGGTGGCACTGCGACGCGGTATCCGCATCCACGAGGGAACCGCCGTCCGCGGCCTGCGCTCGGCGGGCGACGGCGTCGAGGTCGCGACGGACCGGGGCAGCCTGCGTGCGAGTCGTGTGCTGCTTGCCACCAACGCCTACCCCCCGCTGCTTCGGCGGCTACGAATGCGCGTCATGCCCATCTATGACCACGTCCTCGTCACCGAACCGCTCTCACCATCGGCGCTTGCCAGCATCGGCTGGCAGCAGAACCAGGGCCTGACCGATGTCGGGAACCAGTTCCACTACTACCGCCGCACTGACGACGACCGCATCCTGTGGGGCGGGTACGACGCCATCTACTACTTCGGCAACCGCACCGACGCCGAACTCGAGCAGCGCCACTCGTCGCACGCGCTGCTGGCACGCCAGTTCGTGGAGACCTTCCCTCAGCTTGAGGGACTCCGCTTCACGCACCGATGGGCCGGACTCATCGACTCCACATCCCGCTTCACCCCCGTGTTCGGCACGGCCCTGGGCGGTCGGGTCTCCTACAGCGTCGGCTTCACCGGCCTCGGCGTGGCGGCTTCGCGCTTCGGAGCGCGCGTTGCACTCGACCTGCTGACCGGTGAAGAGACCGAGCGCACCCGCCTGCAGATCGTCCGACGCAAGCCGGTGCCGTTCCCGCCCGAACCTCTGCGCTATCCGATAGTGCAGGGAACGCGGGCCGCCCTCGCCCGCGAGGATTCCAGCGGCAAGCGGGGCGCATGGCTACGCCTGCTCGACTCTCTCGGAGTGGGGTTCAACAGTTGAGGAGCACCGCATGGGCATGATCGACGGAACCCACATCGACGGACAGTCGCGTCCCGGCACGGGAGTCGTCGTCGGGATCGTCGACCCCGCCACCGGGGCCACCGTCGCCGAGGTCACGCAGAGCAGCCCAGCCGACGTCTCCGAAGCGGCTCTGTCGGCGCAACGCGCTGGAGCGGCTTGGGCCGAGCAGACAGCGGGCGAACGGGCGCGCGTGCTGCTGCGACTCGCCGACCTGATGGAAGCCGACGTCGGGGAGCTGCCCTTCGCGGCCGACAACCTCCGATTCTTCGCAGGCTCCGCGCGTTCGCTCGAAGGCTCGGGTGCGGGCGTCCTGTCACGCGGTTACACGTCGATGCTCATTCGTCGGCCGATCGGCGTCGTCGGGAGTATCGCTCCGTGGAACTTCCCGCTCGTCATGGCGATCTGGAAGCTCGGGCCGGCACTCGCGGCCGGCAACACCGTCGTGCTGAAGCCGGCACCCGCGACCCCTCGCAGCACGCTGCGCCTTGCCGAACTCGCTCGCGAGGCAGGACTGCCGCCGGGTGTCTTCAACGTCGTCACCGGCGGTGCCGATGTGGGCGAGGCCCTCGTACGCGATCCGCACGTGCGGATGGTGTCTGTCACCGGCTCATCCCGCACCGGGCAGGCCGTCATGACGGCGGCGGCCGAGTCGGCGAAGCGCGTGCACCTCGAACTGGGTGGCAAGGCGCCTGCGCTCGTCTTCGCTGACGCCGATGTCGACCAGTTGGCGCATGCGGTCACCTTGGGCGCCACCTACAACAGCGGCCAGGACTGCACCGCCGCCACCCGCGTCTACGTGCAGCGCGCGCGCTACGCCGACGTGGTCGATGCCCTCACTGCGGCGATGGCATCCGTGCGGTTCGGGTCCCCGAACGACCCCTCGACGGACATCGGCCCGCTCGTGTCGATCGATCACCGCGACCGCGTTCACGGTTTCGTTGAGCGTGCCCGAGCGGCCGGTGCACGCAGCACTGTCGGAGGTGAACTGCCGGGCGGACCGGGGGCCTTCTACCCGCCCACCGTCGTGGTCGACGCCCGGCAGGACAGCGAGATCGTGCAAGGCGAGGTGTTCGGGCCCGTGCTGGTCGTCGTCCCGTTCGATGACGAGGACCACGCCATCACGCTGGCGAACGACAGCCGCTACGGCCTGGCCAGTTCGGTATGGACGAGCGATGTCGGCCGGGCGCTGCGGGTCAGTCATCGGATCGAGGCCGGGGTCACCTGGGTCAACGACCACCTGCCGATCGCGAGCGAGGCACCGCACGGCGGGGTCAAGGGCAGCGGGTTCGGCAAGGACATGAGCCACGAGGCTGTCCTCGAGTACACCGTCACCCACCACGTCATGGTCAAGCACGCGCAGCCCGTCGTGCATGACTCGTTCCGCCCCGCCTAGCCCACCCGCTGACCCCTGCGAGTGGCCGGTAACGGCGCGTCAGTAGACGATGCCGAAGACATTGGTTCCGCATGCCTGACACAGTTCCTCGCCGACGGCATGCTCCGGCGCGACCAGCGCGCTGCAGTACCGACACACGACCAGCGCAGGCGCCTTGCGCGCTGCCGCCGCATCCACCGCCTGCTGCAGGTCGGCCAGGAAGGAGTCGACCTCCGCCGAAGGGGCGTCGCGCTCAGGAGTCCTCAGGAGCGCCGTCTCGTCGGTCAGCGACCACAGAAGCGGCCACACGCCCTGCCACTGCCCCACTGCGACGCCGATGCGGACATCAGGATCCGGATCGTCACTCACGAGGATCGCCACGGACGGGCCGGCGCGGCCCACGAACAGCGTCCCCGAGCGCTCCATCTCCCGCTCTGCGATGCGTTCGGACACCTGCCACGGACCGCCGATGGACTCAAGCAGCTCGCGCGGACCGACGCGCAGTCGCTGCGACAGTTGCGTCGTATCCGACTCATCGATCCACATGCCGCCATGGTGTCACGCTCACGTCGACGTGGACTCTGCCCGACCGAGCGCGCATTGGGCCGGTCCGACTGCTTGAGTGGTCCCGTGCAGACCCACCTGCCCCTGATCGGGCTGAACCCATCCGAAGGACCCTTCGACCTGATCACCGGCATTCCGGTCCATCCACTGGTCGTGCACGCGGTCGTCGTACTGCTCCCGCTGTCGGCGCTGGCACTGATCGCCATCGTCCTGATCCCTCGATGGCGAGGCACCTTCGGCTGGCTCGTGCTGGCCGGCCTCTTTGTCGGCGCTGGGGCGACGTTCGTGGCCAAGGAATCCGGTGAGGCCCTCGCCGCCCGCGTCGGGCTCCCCCAGGAGCACGCCAGCTGGGGCGACCGACTGCCGCTCGTCGCGATGCTGCTGCTGATCGTCGCCGCGATCTGGTTCTGGCGGGGCGCCTCGCCCGACCGACGCGGCGCCCTGACGACCGTCCTCGGTGTCGCTGCCATCGTCCTCGCCGTGGCGGCCATCGCACTGACCATCGTCGTGGGGCACTCAGGGGCCGAGGCGGTGTGGCAGGGACGGCTCCCGGCCAGCGCGGCAACCCGGACCGGCCCGATCGGGACGACGGGCCTGACGGCGGCCCAGGTGCAGGCCCACAGCACCCCTGCCGACTGCTGGACGATCGTCGGCGACGGGGTCTACGACCTGACGACCTGGATCCGCCAGCATCCCGGCGGCAGCCGACCCATCGAGGGCATGTGCGGAGTCGACGCCACGGCGGCCTTCGATGCCCAGCACGGGGGTCGCGATGTGCCGATGAAGGTGCTGGCGGGCTACGCGGTCACGGCCTCCCCGTAGGGGGGTTTGGATACCCCTAGGGGTACACTGGACCCGTGTCCGAGCAGCTGCACGACGACGACCAGCACGAGCACACGCGCGTCCACGACCGCCGGTACAGGATCTTCGCCGCCGTCCTGGCAACGACGATCCTCTTCTTCGCCGCCATCTCGATCACCGTCGTCGTCCTCGCCCCCTAGCCGGTCGCTGAGGGGACCGGATCTCGGCCAAGGGGACCCCACGTTTGCTGTTTGGCCCCTCATAGGAGACACTCTTCGTGGGGACGGAGATTCCAGCACCACAGAACGTGGCCATGCACAGGAATCTGCTGACCACGTGATGGGCGTCCGTCCGCCACGATCTTTTGAAGGAGAATGTTCAAGATGGCTCAAGGCAAAGTGAAGTGGTTCAACGCGGAAAAGGGCTTCGGCTTCATCGAGCAGGCTGACGGTGGCCCCGACGTGTTCGTCCACTACTCGGCCATCGACTCCAGCGGCTACCGCTCGCTGGACGAGAACCAGGCCGTTGAGTTCGACATCACGCAGGGCCCGAAGGGCCCGCAGGCCGACAAGGTCCGCGTGATCTAGTTCGACTCAGCTCCGAGAAGGGTCCAGCCGAAAGGCTGGGCCCTTCTCATATTCCGGGGTCGTAGGCGCGCTCGCGATCCTCAGGCCTGCTGCGGCAGGGACCCGTAGCACCGGGTCGGGGTGAGCCGCGCAATCAGCCGCTCGTCGGCGACCATGGCCGCGCGGTACTCCTCCCAGTCGGCATGCTCGCCCTGCATCTGCCGATAGAGCTCAACGAGCTCATCCACCGTCGCGTCGGCCGGATCAGAAGCCACCGGGGTCAACGTCACATCGGCCTCGATGACGACGTATGACCAGAAGTCAGGCGCCGTCACGTGGAGCGAGACGCGGGCGTCGCGCGCCATGTTGGCCGTCTTGGCACGGCTCGCCGTGACGGATATCCGGACCAGACCGTCATCGGCCACGGTGAACATGATGTTCGAGAGCTGGGGGCGTCCGTCGGCCTTCGTGGTGGCGAGAACCCCACGCTTGATGGGCTGGGCGTAGGCCAATGCATCAGTGAGTTCCATGCCACCAGTCTGCCGCCACCGGCAATCCCACGCGGCACAATGCACGTGTGGACGTCAACCCCCTGCGCACGGGCATCGCCCTGGCCCTCCTGCTGTCGGCGACGTTCGCCGTCATGACGGTGGGTGGGCTGACCTACCGGCGGGAAATGCTGATCGCCGCCGCACGCGCCTTTGTCCAGCTCATCGCCGTCGCGCTCGTGATCGCGTGGATCTTCACCCACCCGCAGGGGGCGTTCCTGTACCTCGGGCTGATGCTCGTGGTCGCGGCCTACACCTCCAATCGCCGCATCGGAGGCGACGGCCGCGACCGGATGGGCGTCCTGCTCGCCATCTTCCTCGGTGCCACTGCCACGACGAGCATCGTGGCGATCACCGGAGCGCTCGACTTCACTGCGCAAACGCTGCTGCCCTTCGCCGCGCAGATGATCGGCGGGGCGATGACGACCGCATCCCTAGCCGGCGTGCGGCTGCGCGACGATGTGCACGATCAGCTCACCACCTTCGAGGGCTACGTCGCCCTAGGCGCGACGTATCGGCAGGCCGGTCGTGAGTTCGCCAAGCGCGCGTCGGAGAAGTCGCTCTTCCCCACCCTCGACCAGACCAAGAGCGCCGGCCTGGTGACCCTGCCCGGCGCATTCGTCGGGATGCTGCTGGGCGGAGCGTCACCTCTCGCCGCCGCCCAGGTGCAGTTGCTCGTTCTCATCGGACTCCTGCTGGTGCAGGCCATCACCGCCCTGGTCACCACTCGACTCATCAGCCCGCTGCCACCCGACCTCGGCAACAGCATCGCCACGGTAGCGGCGGCGGCATGAACGAGGTGTTCGCGCTGGAGCACGTGAGCGTGTCCTACGGAGACGCGCAGGCCCTTCGCGATGTCACCATGACCATCCCACGCGGTGGCATCACTCGCTGATCGGCCCGAGCGGCTGCGGCAAGTCGACTTTGCTGCGCACCCTGAATCGGCTCAACGATCTTGTGGCCGATGCACGCCTTGCGGGCAGGGTGACCTTCGATGGCGCAGACATCCACTCCCCCGACACCGATCTCGTCGACTTGCGTCGGCGCGTGGGCATGGTGTTCCAGAAGCCGAACCCCTTCCCGAAGTCGGTGTACGACAACGTGGCATACGGGCCGCGACTGCATGGCAGCACGATCGACCTCGACGGCCTCGTCGAGCGGTCGCTCGTCCGCGCCGGACTGTGGGACGAGGTCAAGGACGACCTCGTGCGCCCCGCGACCACGCTCTCCGGTGGACAGCAGCAGCGGCTCGTCATCGCGCGATGCCTCGCGGTCGATCCCGAGGTGATCCTGATGGACGAGCCAACGGCGTCGCTCGACCCGGTCGCGACCGCGACGATCGAGGACCTGATCCGCGAACTCTCAGCCGAGTACACGATCGTGCTCGTGACGCACGACCTTCGGCAGGCTGCGCGCATCTCTGACCGCACAGCATTCTTCGCCGCGCACGCGCATGACGACGACACGCGACACGGGGAGCTCGTGGAGTACGGACCCACAGCCGAGATCTTCGACAGCCCGAAAGATGAGCGCACGCACAAGTACGTAACCGGCGGTCGCAACTGAGCGATCAATTCTCGGGGTCGTCACGCAAGCAGGAGCACCAGAACGACATCGAGGACGACCACGGCCAGCAGGCTGGTGAACATCGCGGACGGCGATGCCGATCGGACTGCATACAGGATCGCCAGCAGGAATCCCAGAACTGCCGCTGCCGCCAGTAGCGGCGAGGTCATCAGCATCACGCCCGCGAGGATGGCGGTCCCCACCCCCAGCAGCACCCAGCCGACCACCGTGGCCCGACGCGCTCCCAGCCGGCCGACGACTCCTCCGATTCCGAGGGCCGCGTCCGAATCGATATCAGTGAGCGCATTCGCCAGATGGGCGCTGACCCCGATGATCGCGAAGGCCGCCACGAGCCAGAGCGGGGGCGCCGTGCCGTCGAGCCCGTATGTGAGAAAGGGCGGCAAGGCACCGAAGGCGATCAGGTAAGGCAGCCACGACCAGACCGTGCGCGACAGTCGCAGGTTGTACGTCCAGCCCATCACGACACCCAGCACATGGAAGCTGCCGCCGATCCAGCCGGCTACCAGCCAGCTGAGCCCCACGGATGCTGTGACAGCCAGGGCTGCAGCCCACCAGAGAGTTCGGCTGGTGACAGTGCCGGCGACCGTCGGCTTGGACTGGCGGACGGCCAACGCGTCGAG
>JAPLBU010000404.1 GCA_026392575.1 Actinomycetota bacterium
CCACCCTCGATGCGCACCCCGTGACAGTGCTTGATGTCGAGCAGTTGGTTGTGCGTAGCAGACTGATTCTCGCGGTGCTGGTCGAAGTCACCGGCGACGATGCCGTCATGGCGGCCGCTCGTTCGGCCGTCCGCCACACGGCGGCCGACCTCGATATGGATGTCGAGACCGTCTCAGGAGCCGCTGAGGACGATGAGCGTCGTCACAACCGACTGCACATCACCATGCTCGGAGCTCCCCTCACAGCCGGCGCCGTAGCCAGTGTCGCGGCGGAGATAGCCGAGCGTGGCGGGAACATCGATCGCATCCGGCGCATCGCCTCGTACCCGGTCACCGCGATCGTCTTCGAGGGATCGGGTGTCTCCGTCGAGGATCTCCGGCGCCCGCTCGCCGCCCTGGCCGCGAGCCACGGGGCGGACATCGCCGTACAGGAGGCCGGGCTCGATCGACGAGGCCAGTACCTCGTCGTCATGGACGTGGACTCCACATTCATCCAGGACGAGGTCATCGACCTGCTGGCCGAAGAGGCTGGCGCGCTCGACGAGGTAGCCCTCATCACGACTCGCGCCATGGCGGGTGAACTGGACTTCGAGCAGTCACTTCGAGCCCGTGCTGCGCTCCTCGCCGGGCTCCCAGAGTCCGCGCTCCACAGCGTCCGTGCACGCATCACGCTCACTCCCGGTGCGCGCACGCTGTGTCGAACCCTGACCAGGCTTGGCTACCGGATCGCCCTCGTCTCCGGTGGCTTTACCGAGGTGATCGCGCCGATCGCCGCCGATCTTGGCGTCACCGATGTCCGCGCCAACACACTCGAGGTCAGGGACGGTCTGCTCACCGGCAACGTGATCGGACCCGTGATTGACCGACTCGGCAAGAAGTCGGCGATGGAGGCGTTCGCCCGCCAGTACTCGATACCGATGCGGCGCACGATCGCCATCGGCGACGGCGCGAACGATGTCGACATGCTTGCGGCTGCCGGCCTCGGCATCGCCTTCAACGCCAAGGCTGCCGCGCGTGCCGCGGCCGATACTGCCGTGAATGTGCCCTACCTCGACTCTGTGCTCTTCCTCATCGGGATCACGCGCGAGGAGATCGAATCGGCCGACGCCCGCGAAGGCCTGCCGATCGCCGATCGCGGCCGTTCCGCCTAGTCGTCAGCCGCGCGGTACCGCGAAATCGACGACTCGGAACGCGCGATTCTGCCCGACGGCCAGGGGCAGCGACAGATAGGACTCGAGCACGGCCACCGCACTCGTGGGGAACTTCACCGTCGCCGCAGCTCGCATCTCGTCCGCCCGACTCAGGGCCAGGACCACGTCCGCCAGTCCGGGATTGTGCCCTACGAGGATGAGGGTGCCCGTGTCCTGCGGCACGCTGCCGATCACATCGAGCAGAGTGCTGACCGAGGCTTCGTAGATGCGGGGCTCGTCAGCGACATCCGCCGCGTCCCAGCGATCCGATAGCCGGGTATGAGCCAGCCCCCAGGTGAGCTGAGCCCGACGCGCCGTCGAGATCCGCACGACCGGAGGTCGGCCCTCCTCCCAACTGATGTGGGTGTCGAGCCACGCGCCCAGCTCCGGCGCATCACGTCGCCCTCGCTCGTTCAGGGGACGAGCGTGATCGACGACCCCCCAGGGGTAGTCGCTCTTTGCGTGCCGTACGAGGACGAGTCGCGAGCACTGCTGACCGTTGGTGTCCATCACGCGCCCTGCGAGTGCACCCCGCCGTCGACGTGGATGATCTCGCCGGTCGTGGCGGGAAACCAGTCGGACATGAGCGCGACGCAGGCCTGTGCCGCAGGAACGGGGTCATCCAGATCCCAGGTCAGCGGTGCGCGCGTCGACCACACGGCATCGAACTCGTCAAAGCCGGGGATGCTCTTCGCCGCGATGGTGCGGATGGGTCCGGCAGCGATGAGGTTGACGCGGATGCCCAAGGGACCCAGGTCACGTGCCAGGTAGCGCGAGGTGCTCTCGAAGGCGGCCTTCGCCACGCCCATCCAGTCGTACTTGGGCCAAGCGACCGAGGCATCGAAATCGAGTCCGACGATGGAGGCCCCTCGTCCCAGCAGCGGCTGGGCCGCCACGGCCAACGCCTTCAGCGAGTAGGCCGACACCTGCACTGCCGTGCTCACGTCAGCCCATTCGGTATTCAGGAAGTTGCCGCCAAGGGCAGCCTCGGGCGCGTAGCCGATGGAGTGCAGGACGCCGTCGAGGCCGTCGACGTGCTCGCGAACCCGACCGGCGAGGGCATCGAGATCATCGGTGCTGGTGACGTCGAGCTCGACGATGGGTGCGGGCACCGGAAGTCGGCTCGCCGAGCGGACGGTGAGGGGCATGGCTCGACCGAAGGAGGTCAGGACCACCGTTGCGCCCTGCTCCTGCGCCAGCCGTGCAACGTGGAAGGCAATCGACTGGTCGGTCAGCAGCCCCGTGACGAGGATACGCTTGCCGTCGAGCAGGCCCATGGCCAGTCCTTCCGTTCGTGCGTCGTGGTGCCCGGTCGTACGTCAGTTCCCCATGCCCAGGCCACCATCGACGGGGATGACGGCGCCCGTGACATACGACGCGGTCACCAGGAAGTCGACCACGTCGGCGATCTCGGACGGTTGAGCATACCGGCCGAGCGGGATGCCCCCGAGAATCGCGGCGCGCCTGTCGTCATCCAGCTCGGCCGTCATGTCCGTCTCCACGAATCCCGGGGCGATCACGTTCACCGTGATCCCGCGCGAGCCCACCTCGCGCGCCAGCGATCGAGCCGCCCCCACGAGGCCGGCCTTCGAGGCCGCGTAGTTCACCTGCCCGGCGGAACCGAGTGCCCACACCACGGACGAGACGAAGACGATGCGTCCGGTCTTGGCACGCAGCATCCCCTTCATGGCCCGTCGGGCCAGCCGGATACTGCCGGCGAGGTTGGTCTGCAGCACCTCGTCGATGTCGTCGTCGCTCATCCGCATGAGAAGCGTGTCGCGGGTGATGCCAGCATTGGCGATCAGCACGGTGACCGCGCCGAACCGCTCCTCGATCTCGTCGAAGGCAGCCGTGATCGACTCCGGGGAACTGACATCGAGACGAACGGCGTCAAGCCCCTCCGGTGCCTCACCGGACCGCGAACCCACGATCACGGTGCAGCCGGACTCCCGGAGCCGGAGCGCCGTGGCCAGGCCGATCCCCCGGTTGCCACCCGTCACCAGTGCTACTGCCGACATCGGTTTCTCCCATTCGTGTGGTCAGTCGTTCTGTGTCGGGTTGGCTGCGGGCCGCAGCCAGATGCTCAGGGGAATGATGCCCAGTGGCAGCCAGTTCGCGATATCCGGGGCGACCACGGACACCAGGCCGATGGCCAGGAAGAACAGGCCGATGACCGGCCCTCGCAGGTTCACCCGTCGTTGATCGTCGGCCGCCAGAACCGGTGCGTCGTCGGCCAGCAGCTCGGGATGTCGACGCAGGTGCAAGCCCAGGGCGGCACCGAGGAAGGCGATCGCCGCCATCGTCCCCCAGTAGAGAAGTCCGACACTCGACCGGCCCCCCTGCGACTCTCCGAACATCGAACTGACCCACGGCAACAGCACGATGCAGACCAGCCACGTCGTGTTGACCCAGAAGATGAACGGGTCGTATCGACTGATGGAGTTGAGGATCCGGTTGTGTGCCAGCCACATGACGGCGACGACATAGAACGTGAAGAGGAAGGTCCAGACCTGGCTGGCGTGATCGCCGATGATCGTCCAGACCGACTGCCCCTCCCCCGGCCCCGCGATGTCGACCAACGGCAGCACGAGGACGGTCACAGCGACCGCGACGACCGCGTCGCTGAAGTTGATCAGCCGGTCGACGGACCGACCGGTCCCCGTGTCACCGGCCGGGCGGCGTTCAGGCACGCTCAGACATCCTCGAGCCGGGAGCCCACCTTCACCGTGACCTGGAAGTGGTCGACCAGCCCATCGCGAATGTAGCCACGCATCTGGGTGACCTCGAACCAGTCAAGATGATCTACGGTCTTGGACAGCCGCATGACGGCATTGCGGATCGCCTCGTCCATTCCGACCTTCGACGTTCCGACGACCTCTGTCAGGCCGTATGTCCGTTCAGCCACCTGTCCTCCTCCGTAGTCCCGGCAGATCCGGGTGAGCGCGCACACCCATCTTGGCCTACCGTGGGGTAATGGCGAAGGGCGATCCCATCGAGGTCTTCACGATCACCGATGCCCAGCGTCCGCTGAGCGTCGAGCAGACCGCGCGCATGCGTCGCTATCTGGTGTCCATGGGCATCCGTACCATCTGCGTCATCGCTGCGATCTTCGTTCCGGGCTGGCCACGGGCACTGTTCATCGCTGGTGCCATCGGACTGCCGTACCTCGCCGTCGTGGTCGCCAATGCCGGCCGCGAGAACGACGAGCCAGGCCAG
>JAPLBU010000041.1 GCA_026392575.1 Actinomycetota bacterium
CCACCTTCACGGGGGAGCCGAGCTCGTCCGGGTCAAGGCCGAGTTCCTCGCGCGCAAGGGTGTCGAGAGCAGTCTTCGGATCGGCCATGATCTGCGCGGCCGTCGATGCGGCTGTGGCTCGATCCAGGCCCTTGGCCCGGTAGATGAGCTCGAGCTCCTTCTGCTCCTCCTCCGGCTTGTCGCGCAGCTCGGTGGCCTCGATCTCGATCTCGCGCCGGAACAGGTCGCGCTGGCTCGCGACGCTGACGTACTCGCCAGCGGCCATGCTGAAGGCGCCGGCGAGAAGTCCGGCGAGACCGGCGAACAGCACCGCTGAATTGCCGCTCGATGCACCGGCGAAGCCCATCACGAGCGCGGTGTTCGACACGAGGCCGTCGCTGACACCGAACACTGCTGCGCGCATCGAGCCGGACTTGTCCGTGCGGTGCCAGGACTCGCCGGCCATCGTCGAACGTGGACGCAACCGGCCAGCGAGGGGAGCCGCTGTCGGTGAATCGAGTGACGTGCGCATCTGCTGGAAGACCTCGATGTGCTCGCGCTCGTCGTCCGACATCGACGTGGGTGCCTCCGGTTCCGCGTCGTACATGCCCGCGTCGGCATCCTCCGCCTCCTCGAGGTGGAGCAGCACATCGGCGAACCCCGCACCGCGTGCCCGAGCAACCAGTGCCGCGTTGGTGGGGTCGAGCGATGTGGGTGCTGCGGGAACGGGTACGCCGTACTCGTTGAGCTTGTCGACCCAGTGGTCGGCGTGCTCGTCCTCGATTTGCGCGAGCTCGAGCAGTGCCTCGCGGCGGTCGCCTGTGACGGTCTCGGCAAGAGCGCGGTACAGCAGGGAGGCGCTGCGCTCTGCCTCGAGGTAGCGAAGGAATCGGCGCGGGTCAGCGGCCATGATCAGCCGCTGCCCTCGGTATTTCCGGCGTCCGCGGCAGCCGGGTTGCCGAGCTGGTAGCGCTCGATCGCCTCCATCAGTCGGCTCCCGTCGAACTGTCCGGCCTTGGCGAGACGGGCGAGCGTCTGCACAGTGATGGACTCAGCGTCGACGAGGAAGTGCCGACGCAGGGCGCCGCGCGTGTCCGACATGCCCCAGCCATCGGTGCCGAGGGAGGCGAAGTCGCCGGGCACCCAGTCGCTGATCTGGTCCTGAACCGCGCGCATGTAGTCCGACACTGCGATGACCGGTCCGGGTCGCCCTTCGAGTCGCTGCGTGACGTATGCGTGCCGCGGCTCCTGGTCCGGATGCAGCAGGTTGTGACGGTCGACAGCGAGGCCATCGCGCCGCAACTCGTTCCAGGACGTGACGGACCACACATCCGCGTGGACGCCCCAGTCGTCACGCAGCAGTTCCTGCGCACGCAGCGCCCAGTTGACGCCGACGCCGCTGGCAAGCAGTTGCGCGCGAGGGCCGTCACCCTCGGGAGCGGGACTGACCAGGTGCATGCCGCGCAGGATGCCGTCGACATCGACGTCATCGGGCTCGGCCGGCTGCGGGTAGGGCTCGTTGTAGAGAGTCAGATAGTAGTAGATGTTCTCCGGATCGTCGCTGTACATGCGCCGCAGGCCGTCGCGGAAGATGTGGCCGAGCTCGTAGCCGAAGGCGGGGTCGTAGGCGACGACCGCCGGGTTGGTGCTGGCCAGGAGCAGCGAGTGCCCATCCTCGTGCTGGAGCCCCTCGCCGTTGAGGGTCGTGCGGCCCGCCGTGGCACCGAGGACGAAACCACGCGCCATCTGGTCCATGGCGGCCCAGAACGCATCGCCCGTGCGCTGGAACCCGAACATGGAATAGAAGATGTAGATCGGGATCATCGGCTCGTCGTGCGTCGAGTACGACGAACCGACGGCCGTGAACGACGCGACCGAGCCGGCCTCGTTGATGCCCTCATGCAGGATCTGGCCGGTCTTCGACTCGGTGTAGCTGAGCATCAGCTCGCGGTCGACCGAGAGGTACTGCTGCCCATGCGGGGAGTAGATCATCGCCGTCGGGAAGAGCGAGTCCATGCCGAACGTGCGTGCCTCGTCTGGGATGATCGGCACGAATCGATTGCCGATCTCCGGATCCTTCATCAGGTCCTTGAGCAGGCGAACGAACGCCATCGTCGTCGCGATGGCCTGCTTGCCCGAGCCGCGCTTGACGACGGAGTAGACATCCTCGCTGGGCAGTACCAGTGGACGGCTGGTCGTGCGCCGCGACGGATACGAACCGCCGAGGCGGCGCCTCGTCTCGAGCATGTACTCGATCGCCTCGTCCTGCGGCCCCGGGTGGTAGTAGGGCGGCAGATAGGGGTTCTCCTCGAGCTGCGCATCGGTGATCGGAATGTGCACCGTGTCGCGGAAGGCCTTGAGGTCTTCGAGGGTGAGCTTCTTCATCTGGTGCGTGGAGTTGCGGCCCTCGAAGTGCGAGCCGAGGGTCCACCCCTTGATGGTCTTGGCCAGCACGACTGTGGGCTGCCCCTTGTGGTTCGTGGC
>JAPLBU010000124.1 GCA_026392575.1 Actinomycetota bacterium
GTGAGTCGTACGACTTCTGCAGCGCCAGCGCGCGGCGTCGGTTGCGCGTCGTCGAGTCGGCGCGCGTCAACTTGTGCAGGCGGTTCAGCAGCGGCCCGGCATCGCGGACATAGCGACGGACCGCGGAGTCGGTCCACTCGCCGGTGCCGTAGCCGTGGAACCGCAGGTGCAGTTCGACGAGTGCGGCAACCTCGTCGATCTCCTCGTTGGAGAAACGAAGCGCCTGCATCCGCTTGCGGGTCATGCGACCGCCGACGACCTCGTGGTGGTGGAACGACACGCGACCGTCGGACTCGAATCGCCGGGTGCGCGGCTTGCCGATGTCGTGCAGCAGTGCGGCGAGGCGGAGCACGGGATCCGGCCCGCTGGCCGGCTCGTGTGCGTCCTCCAGGACCATCGCCTGCTCCAGCACCGTAAGGGTGTGCTCGTAGACGTCCTTGTGGTGGTGGTGCTCGTCCTCCTCTAGCCGCAACAGCGGCAGTTCGGGCAGGACGTACTCCGCCAGTCCCGTGTCGACGAGCAATGCCAGCCCTCGACGTGGATCGGGCGACATCACGATCTTCATGAGCTCGACCCGGATGCGCTCCGCCGACACGATCGACAGGCGGTCCGCCTGCGCGACCATCGCCTCGATGACGTCGTCCGCGACGCTGAAGCCCAACTGCGCGGAGAAGCGTGCCGCCCGCATCATTCGCAGGGGGTCGTCGGAGAAGGAGTCGTGCGCCGTCCCGGGTGTTCGGATGATCTTGGCAACGAGGTCGCGCTGGCCGTTGAAGTGATCGACGAGGGAGAGTTCCGGCAACCGGATCGCCATCGCGTTGATAGTGAAGTCACGGCGGACGAGGTCGCCGTCGAGGGTGTCGCCGAAATTGACCTGCGGCTTGCGTGAGTCGGCGTCGTACTGATCGGCCCGGTAGGTGGTGATCTCCACCTCCCGACCATGCACGCGTGCCCCGATCGTGCCGAACCGGATCCCGACGTCCCACGTCGTGTCGGCATAGCCGGCCAGGAGCGCCAGGACGGTCTCCGGCCGGGCGTCCGTCGTGAAGTCCAGATCGGCCTGCGGAGCGGCCGACAACCGCCCTAGCAGCGCATCCCGGACCGGCCCCCCGACGAGGGCCAGTTCGTGGCCGGCCGCCGCAAAACGCTCGCCAATCCCGGTCAGCAGGCCGGCGATCGGAGCCAGTTCGGCCACCGCGCGGCGCTGGGCGCTGTCGTCGGGCAGCGGCGTCGAGGATTCGGGGGTCACGCCAGCAGAGCGTAGACGTATCCGGGACCGGTTTATCCTGCCCGTATGACCACGTCGCCGGAGCCGAAGCCTCGACGGGCCGCTGTCCCGAGGGTGGAGGAGACCTCAGCCGGCGGTTTTGTGCTCGATCGACGGGGTCCGGAGCCGCTGGCGGCCCTCATCGCCCGCCGCGATCGACGGGGCCGACTGCTGTGGTCTCTGCCCAAGGGACATCTGGAGTCCGACGAGACCCCCGAGCAGGCCGCCGTGCGCGAGGTTTTCGAGGAGACCGGCATCCGCGGGAGCATCATCGCGAGCCTCGGCACCATCAACTTCTGGTTCATGGCCGACGAGCGGCGGATTCACAAGACGGTTCACCACTTCGTGCTCGAGGCCCACGACGATGTCCTGTCCGATGCCGATGTGGAGGTCGCGGAGGTCGCCTGGGTACGGCTGGACGAGGTGGCGGCCCGGTTGCGCTATACCGACGAGCGCCGCCTGGTCGCCCGGGTGCAGGCCATCCTCGCCGACCTTGCCGGGCCAGCGGGTTCAGCGTGAGGGGGGCACGCCGCATTGTCGGCCTGCTCCTGGTCGTGTTCCTCGGTGTCGCCACACCCGTCGGGGTAGCCGCAGCCGCCCCCGGTGTCCCCACCGCTGATGACGGACAGGCGACGCTGCGGATCGTCATCGACGACCTGCAGCCGGCCATCCCCGGCCCGGAGGATGTTCTGCGAATCAGTGGCCGGGTGATCAGTTCGGCTCGCACCGCCGTCAGTGACGTCTCGGTCCAACTGCGACGGTCCGAGAGTCCGTTGGGAACCCGGCAGGACATCGGCCGCGTGTTCGACGCCGGACTGTCACCTGCTGACGGTGACCCCGACGCACGTGTCGTGGCCGGCGCGAGCACAACGGTCGAAGCCTCACTCCCACCCGGCGGGCGGGGCGCGTTCACCCTGCGGGTTCCGGTCGCCGACCTCGGGCTCACCGAGGCCGGTACTTACGTGCTGGGACTCGAGGCACTGGCCCGTGAGGACGGGGTCGACGCCACCAGTGTGCGCAAGGGTGTCGTTCGGACCTTCCTGCCCTGGTACCCGCCCGGAACCGCCGTCACACCGATCCAATTGGTGTGGCTGTGGCCGCTGGCCGATTGGCCGGCGCGCACCGCCGACGGAACCCTGCTCGGCAGCCGTACCCCGACGGAACTGTCACCGGGTGGCCGCCTGGATCAGCTCCTGCAGATCGGCGGGCGATTCCGCAGCACGGTCTCGTGGCTTGCCGACCCGGCCCTGCTGCAGACGGCGGCCGGGATGACTCAGGGCTATCAGGTGCTGCAGGACGGTGCCCTGGTGGTCGGGGACCAGGAGCAGCAGGCAGGAGCGTGGCTGGCGGAACTCGGCGATGTCACCCGCACGGCGGGCCTGCGGACGCTGCCATATGCCGATATCGATGCATCGGCGGTGACCCGGGCCGGGATGTCCAATGACGTGGTTCGGGCAGTCACCCAGGGCCCGGCCATTGCGTCCAGCGCCCTAAGCTCCGCGGTCGTCGGTGACCTCTACTGGGCGCCGTTCGGCCGGATCAACCGGCCGGCCCTCGACGTCCTGGCCTCGGCCGGCGTGACGACCCTGGTGCTCTCGGCAGACGCGATGCCCGCGACCGATCCGGCCCAGCCCACGGACGGCATGGCCATCGCAGCGCTGCCCACATCCGTTGGCTCGATCCGCACCGTCCTGACCGACCCGGGCCTGACCCAGACCCTGTCCCTGCCTCAGCGCAGCGCGTCTGACGTCATCCTGGCTCGTCAGCGGTTCCTGGCCGAGACCGCGCTGATCGCCCAAGTCCTGCCGGCCGACCAGTCCGGTCGCGCCGTAGTCGCCGCGCCATCGTCCGTTCGCTGGGCGCCGACCGCGTCACTTCTCTCCCCCCTCTTGCGCGCCACCCGGAGCGCGTCATGGCTGTCCGCCCTTTCCCTGCAGGACCTCCTCACTGCACCAACGTCGTCCACGAGTCGCCAGCGCGTCGGCTACAGCTCGCACGCCCGCGATGCGGAACTCGGCGAGGACTACATGCTGCGCGTGTCACGGCTCAACTCCCGGCTGGATGTCCTGTCGTCGATCATCGACGACCCGACGGGCATCAGTGAGCCCTTCGCTGAGGCGCTGCTGCGCTCCGAGTCGTCGGCCTGGCGAACCGAGCCGCAAACCGGCGAGCGGCTACTCACCTCGATCTCGGCCGGGCTCGACGATGAGACCGCACGGGTTCGCGTGCTCTCCGTGGGCACCATCACGTTCTCGGGTGACACCGGACGGGTACCCGTGACGATCACCAACGAGCTTGATCGCTCCGTCACGGTCGGCCTCGACCTGCGCGGACGTCCCGCACTGCGGTTGTCGTCTGAGCCGCTCACCGGCATTCGGATCGAGGCCGGGAAGATGGCCAGCGTCGACATCGAGGCCCGGGTCGTCGGTGGCGATCCACTCGCGGTCGACGTGCAACTCCTCGGCCCCGAGGGGCAGTCCTACGGGAAGCCGGCGACCATCACCGTCACATCGACGGCCTACGCACGCGCAGCGGCCTGGGTCGTCGCTGTGGCCTTCCTCGCGATCATCGTCTTCGTGGTGGTCGGCGTGACACGACGCATCCGCAAGGCGCAAGCGGCCCGGGGGCCTTCGGGTCTGGGAGCGTAGGGCCATGACATCCGCACAGGAGCCGGTGGGAACCGGGTCCGAGGCCGACCTCGCAGGTGTCGAGGCCGAGATCGGCGAGGCCGCACGCGAGTCACAGGCGGGCGACCTCTCCGCGAATCCGCCGTCCGCAGCGGGCCGAACGATGGCACGCAACAGCGCGGTGATGGCAACGGGCACCGTCGTCTCGCGCGTGACAGGCGTCATGCGCGATGTGGCCATGACGGCCGCGCTGGGCTTCTACCTCGTCTCCGACGCCTACTCCCTCGGCAACTCACTGCCCACGATCGTCTACATCCTCGTCATCGGCGGCGCACTCAACGCGGTCTTCATCCCGCAACTCGTGCGACGGATGAAGGAGGATGCCGACGGCGGTCAGGCCTATGCCGACCGGCTGCTCACGCTCGTCGCGACGGGACTCCTCGTCCTCTCGGTGGCCGCCGTCGCCGCAGCCCCGTGGATCGTCGACCTCTACACCCCTGAGAACTACCCGACAAACGAGTTCGACCTCGCCGTCGCGTTCGCCCGGCTGTGCCTGCCGCAGATCTTCTTCTACGGCCTGTACGCGATGCTCAGCCAGGTCCTGAACTCGCGCGGCCGATTCGGCGCACCGATGTTCGCGCCGATCGCCAACAACGTCATCGCCATCATCACGTTCGGGCTGTTCATCATCATCGCGGGCACATCCGCCGCCGCTGACGGCCAGTTGTCCAACGATCAGGTGCTGCTCCTCGGCATCGGCACGACTCTCGGCGTGATGCTGCAGGCCGTGATCCTGCTGCCCGTCCTGTGGCGCAGCGGTTACGGCTGGCGGCCCCGCTTCGACTGGCGCGGTGCCGGTCTCGGCAAGGCCGGATCACTCGCGGCGTGGACGATCGGCCTCGTGCTGGTCAACCAGATCGCCTACATCTTCATCACCCGCATGGCGACACAGGCGAATGTGAACGCCAGCAGCGCCGACCTCGTGGCCGCCGGCCTGACGACCTACCAGAAGGCCCACCTCGTCTTCATGCTGCCGCACAGCGTCATCACCGTCTCCATCGTCACCGCGATGCTGCCCGCGCTGAGTCGCATCGCGCACGACGGCAGACTCGCGCAGGTCGGTCTCGACGTCTCACGGACCATGCGCACGGTCGCAACGCTGATCGTCCCGGTCACTGCCGTGCTCATCGTCAATGGCGCTGCCGTCGCGATCCTGCTCTTCGGCTACGGCGCTGCGACTCCCGCGCAGGCAGGATTGATGGGACTCATCGTCTCGGTCTTCATGCTGGGGCTGCTGCCCTTCACGCTGTTCTACGTCCTGCTGCGCGGCTACTACGCCCTTGAGGACACGCGGACTCCGTTCCTCCTGACGATCGTGTTCAGCGTCGTGCTCCTCGGCCTGGCCTTTCCGTTCTTCCAATGGGCTCGGGACGGCGGGGCGCAGGTGGCGGCGATCGCCCTGGCCTACTCGATCTCGTACTGGATCGGATTCCTTCTCACCTGGTGGGTGCTCGCCCGGCGGCTCGGATCGATGGACAGTGCGCACACCATCGGCGTGCTCGCCCGCTTGATCGTCGCGGGAGGCCTCTCGGCCGCCGTGATGTTCGCGATGGTCCGCGGGCTGCTCATCTGGGAAGGCAGTGAGCTCGACAACGTCAACCGCCTGGCACTGCTGGGGAATGTCATCGCCTCCTCCGTTGTCGGAACGGGTGTGTATCTGCTGGCGGCGTGGGTGATGCGCGTGCACGAGGTCAAGGACGTACTGTCCCTCGTGGGCCGGATGGCCGGACGGACACGACGCGTCGGGGGCCAGTGAGCAGGCGATGAGGGCAACGGAGCAGCTCGGCCGCTACCAGTTGCTGGACCTTGTGGCGCAGGACGAAGGCGTCGACGGTCGTCCGGATGTCTACCTCTGGCATGCGTACGACGAGGTTCTCGACCGCCCGGTAGCCGTCCGGGTGATGTCAGCCGACGATCCACGGGCCCCAGCCGTCCTCGGCGCGGCCCAGGCCGCAGCCCTGGTCGACGACCGCCGCCTGCTTCGCGTCCTCGACATCCTGAACCTCACCGCCACCGCGCAGGACCCCGCCCGGATCGCGGTGGTCAGCGAGTGGGCGTCCGGCCGCAATCTGGAGCGGACCCTGCAGGACCGCGGGGGCACGCCGTTCGCCGCCCCCGAGGCGCTCTCCCTCGTAGCCGATGTCGCCCGTGCCATCGCTGCCGGCCTGGCTGAGAACGTCAGCCACGGTCGGCTGCGCCCGTCGAGTGTCTTCATCACGGATGCGGGCGAGGTGCGGATCCGCGGCCTCGCGGTCGATGCTGCGGTCTTCGGACCCCTGCCGGGCGATGACACCACCGCCCCACGCGACCCCGGTCAGGCCGATGTCGACGCCCTCGGCTCACTCGTGTACCTGCTCACCACGGGCTACTGGCCGGGCTCGGTGGCGATCACCGCCCCGAGTGCATCGACGACGTCGTGGCCCGATCAGTGATCAGCGCGGCGCGGCCGCGAGGCGTCGCCAGGGTCCCTGATGTGGCGGCCTTCGCCACCATGATCGGGGCCACCCTCGACCATCTGGCCCCACTGACCACAACGATCCGCGCCGTGCCCCGTACCCCCGGCCGGCGGCGGCTGCATACCGGTCTCGTGATCCTGGGCCGGTTGCTTGCCGTCGCACTCGCTGCCGCCCTGGTCGCCGGAATCGCCTGGGCGGGGTGGGCCCTGCTCACCGGCGGCAGTCGCACCGGTCAGGACGCGACGGCGACAGGAATCGACGAGATGCTGACCGCTCCGGCCCGGCCGGTGGACGACCTGTCCGGGAGTTCCGTTGAGCGCACGTATCCCGTTGCCCGTTACCGGACCTACGACCCGTTCGGCGACGACGACGGCAATGGCAAGCCCGACAAGCGCAAGGGCAGTGAGAACGAGGAGTTGGCAGTCACGGTCAACGACGTTGATCCCGACACCGCCTGGCTGACGTCGGAGTACAGCACCCCGGACCTGGACGGCAAGGAGGGCGTCGGGCTGGTGCTCGATCTGGGCCAGCCACAGGACATCCAGCAGGTCTCACTCAACCTGGTCGGCAAGGGCAGCGAACTCGAGGTCAAGGTCGCTGACCGGATCCTGGCCGACCCGGCCCTGTGGACCCCCCTCGCGTCCGCCTTCGCCCCCAGGGACAGCATCGACATGCGCTCACCGCGCCCCGTCACCGGGCGTTACGTGCTGATCTGGTTCACACGGGTGCCGCCCGCGGTCGATCAGGGCACGGGCGTCTACCAGGGTGGGATCAGGAGCGTGGTGGTCAGCGGCTGACCCCCTAGGCTCGGAGGCGTGAGCGATGACGAGCAGCGCACCGATGCGGAGCTGCTCGCCGCCCATGTCGCGGGAGACCCGAGCGCGTTCGAGGAGATCGTCCGTCGGCACCGCGACCGGCTCTGGGCGGTTGCCCTGCGCACCACGGGCGACCCAGAAGAGGCCGCGGATGCCCTCCAGGATGCCTTGATCTCTGCCTTCCGCCGGGCTGACCAGTTCCGCGGTGACTCCGCCGTCACCACCTGGCTGCACCGGATCGTCGTGAATGCCAGCCTCGACCGGCTCCGGCGGCGGGCCGTCCGGTTCGCCCAGCCGCTGCCGGATGACAACGACGATCTGCCGGGCGCCGTGGTCGCGGACCCCACCGATCACCTCGACCGGCGGATGACCCAACTGGTCGTCACGGCCGCGCTGGCGGAACTCCCCGACGATCAGCGAAACGCCGTGCTGCTGGTCGACGTGGAGGGCTGGTCGGTCGAGGAGGCCGCCCGGATGCTCGACTGCCCTGAGGGCACGGTCAAGAGCCGCTGCTTCCGGGGCCGGGCCAAATTGGCGAAACGGTTGGCCTTCCTACGGAACCTGGACCAGACCGACCCCGTCACAACCGCGGAAGGAGGCGAGCCCTCAGCATGACCGACGACAACTACCTGCGCGATGTCGAGGACCAGGCCGACCCGGGCGACCTCGCCTTCACGCAGGAGGCGCTGGCCGGACTGGCCTTCCTACGCCCGGATGCCCCCGACGCCCCCGGCCTCGATGTCGACTCCGACGAGCCCACGACGATGCCCGACTGGGCCTGGGACCGGATCACCCACGCTCTGGCCGCCGAGTCGGAGATCCGCGCGCACGGTGCCCCCGCCGTTGCCACGCGGTCCTCGCGCGCGACCCGCTGGGGTGGTGGCCTCGTTGCCGCCTCCGTCGCGATCGTCGCCCTGGGCCTCGGCGTGACGATGCTGCGCGGTGCGGCAGACGTGGCGGTCGTCGCCGGAGACGCCCCGCAGGCCAGCGCGACGGCTGCGCCCAAGACCTTCGAGGCTGCCGGAGCCGCGGCCGCAGCTCCCCTGAGTCCCGACGTCCTCACCGGACCCGAGCGGATGTCCTTCGCCGGGATGGTGCCCCCCACCCAGATGCTCGTCGACACCGACACCCGCTATACCGCGGGTGGCCTTCGCCAGCAGGTGCGCTCGGTCCTGTCGAAGTTCGGGGTCGGCGATGAGCAGGAGGCGGTATCTGCGATGACCGCCGCCCCGGTGGTGGAGATCGCCGACATCCCGGAGACCGGGTTCATGTCGTCGGCCGAGAGCCTCAGTGACTGCATCGACCGGTTGATGGAGCAGGCCGAGGCGACGGCTCTGCTGGTCGACCACGCCAGTTACGAGGGTCGGGACGCCGGGGTCGTCGTCGCCCCGACGGATCCCGCAGCCATAAGCCAGAGCCCCGCGCCAGAGTTAATCCGCATGCACGTCTGGGTCATTGATCCCAACTGTGACCCCGACCCGCTAATGGAGATCGAACTGACGCTGGCTCCCTAGGCGTCCAACCCCGCCGCCGTGGGCAGGGGGAATGCCCCGGCCCGTAGGATCGTTGCTAGGGGGGAGATATACCCCCACAGGTATAACGGCACCGACACCGCAAAGGGGCTCCGCGTGAGCGAGCGCAATGTCATCATCATCGGCTCCGGCCCGGCCGGCTACACGGCCGCCGTCTACGCCGCGCGCGCCCAGTTGAACCCGCTGGTCTTCGAGGGCTCCGTCACCGCTGGCGGCGCGCTCATGAACACCACCGAGGTCGAGAACTTCCCCGGCTTCACCGACGGCATCATGGGCCCGCAGCTCATGGAGCAGATGCGCGCGCAGGCCGTGCGGTTCGGTGCGGAGATCGTCACCGACGACATCACCAGCGTCGACCTGACGGGTGACATCAAGACGGTCGTCGACGGGTCCGGTAACACCCACACCGCAAAGGCCGTGATCCTCGCGACGGGCTCCGCCTACCGCGAGCTCGGCTTGCCCAACGGGAAGCGGCTGTCCGGCCATGGTGTCTCGTGGTGTGCCACGTGTGACGGATTCTTCTTCCGCGACCAGGACATCGCCGTCGTCGGCGGCGGTGACTCCGCGCTGGAGGAGGCCACCTTCCTCACCCGCTTCGCGCGTTCCGTCACGCTCATCCACCGCCGTGATGCACTTCGCGCCAGCAAGATCATGCAGGAACGTGCCCTCGCCAACGAGAAACTGCACTTCGCCTGGAACAGCACCATCGACGACATCCTCGGTGATCCCAAGGTCAGTGGGCTGGTCCTGCGCGATA
>JAPLBU010000220.1 GCA_026392575.1 Actinomycetota bacterium
ACGGCAGATATGCGCACCCGGGCTCACACGCGGGGTTGTTCTTGGGGCTCGGCGCCGCCCCAGTACTTCCAGCGCCAGAGACCGTCGACGCAAGCGAATACCGCCGTCGTGTAGTACGGCACGGACTCGAGTCCAGTGCCCTTGTCAAGGTCGACCGTGCCATGAATCTGTGCCCAAGCGACCTCGCCGTGGCTCCACACGGTGATGTCTCCAGGATTCCAGCGGAACCCAGCGGTCGCCAGACCGGCGCCCGCCCGACACGCGATGTCGGGACCTGCGAACAACTCACCGAGGCCTGATCCCACAATCATCAAGTCCGGATCACAGAACAGATCTGTGAACTGGGATCCAGGCGTCGAGAGACGCGAATAGGTGTCGCGGATGATGCTCTCTATGGCGCTATGGACGTCTGCGTTTGCCTGCACCTTGGTGACGGTAGCGGACCATCTGCGCTCACATCAAACGGGCATTCCCGACGATGACCCGCTGAAGCGCCCCGGGATCGGTGACTGCTCCTTCCCTTGAGAGGATGGAGTCATGTCAGGAGCGAAGCGTGTCGGGAGGTATCCCGATGAAATGCGTGAGCGGGCGGTGCGGATGGTCTTCGAGCATCAGCACGAGTACCCGTCGCAGTGGAAGGCGATCGAGTCGATCGCGAAGAAGCTGAACATCAACCACGAGACCTTGCGGATCTGGGTCCGCCGGGCCGAGACAGACGCCGGCGCCCGGCCGGGTCTCACTACCGATGAGCGGGCGAAGATGAAGGACCTCGAGCGTGAGGTCAAAGAGCTGCGCAGGGCGAACGAGATCCTCAAAGCAGCGGCGACTTTCTTCGCGCGGGAGCTCGACCCGCAACCGCCGAGGTAGTGGCGTTCATCGACGAACACCGGGAACGGTTCGGGGTCGAGCCGATCTGCAGGGTGCTCACCGAGCACGGCTGCAAGATCGCCCCGAACACCTTCTGGGTGGCCAAGAAGCGACCGCCATCGACGCGGGCTGTTCGTGACGCCGAACTGATGCCCGAGGTGGTGCGCGTGTTCGAGGACAACTTGTTCGTCTATGGCGCCGACAAAGTGTGGGCCCAGCTGAACCGGGAGAACATCCGCGTGGCGCGTTGCACCGTCGAACGGCTGATGCGAGCCCAAGGCCTCTCCGGAGCGAGGCGCGGCAAGGCGTTCACGGTCACCACCCATCACGATGACCGCCAGCAACGGCCGGCTGATCTCGTGGAGCGCAAGTTCCGGGCGCCGACCCCGAACCGGTTGTGGGTCGCCGACCTCACCTACGTCAAGACCCACTCGGGCTGGGTGTATGTGGCGTTCATCATTGATGTGTACTCGCGGATGATCGTCGGCTGGCAAGCCTCGCGGTCGTTGCGGTCGGACCTGGCGATCGACGCGTTGGAGATGGCCGTGTTCAATCGCCGTCACGCTGGCCACGACCTGTCGCAGTTGACGCATCACAGCGACAGGGGCGTTCAGTACTTGTCGATCCGCTACTCCGAACGCCTCGCCGTCAACGACATCGTCGCGTCGGTCGGCTCGAAGGGCGACAGCTACGACAACGCGATGGCCGAGTCCTTCAACGGGCTCTACAAGTGGGAGCTCATCTACCCGCAGGGCCCGTGGCGAGGCATCGACGATGTCGAGTTCGCGACGATGACCTACGTCGACTGGTTCAACCACCGACGCCTTCACGGTGAGATCACCGACAACACCAACTACACCACACCGGCCGAGTTCGAAGCCGCCTACTACAGTCAAAACCCGACAGCCCTCGAGGCCGTCACCCAATAGCACGAGCAGTCATCAAACCCGGGGCGCTTCACGCGCCAGAATGCACGAGGTGACTGCCGTTGTCCAGCACGCAGATCGGCAGATCTGCGCCGAGTGCAGGCCGGGGCGGTCACGGCATTTGGCCCCGGCAGGACCCGGCTCTTGCGCTAACCGCTGCGAATGACTTCGATCAGGAGAACGAGGCATGTGACGCCGAAGAACACAAAGGCGATCGGAAACAGACGACCGAGCAGATAGCGCAGCCGCAGTTCAGCCCAGTCAGGCGAACTGCGCATGTATTCCGGTGGCGGCTCTGCGATGCGACGCGCGAGGTACGAGACGGCGGACAGGAGGCCGGAGGAGAGGGCCAGTACGGCGGTGCCTGGGTCGACGCTCACAGGAGCTCGTGGTGGGTCACGACTGCGCCAACGGATGGGTGTCCACACGAGCCGCTGGCTGCGACGCCGACAGGCGCTCAAGTGTGGAGAGATATCGATTCGTCACCAGCGCAGATTGACATTCGACGCCACGTTCGTCCAGCGTTCATAGCGGCAGATGTGTGCGGGGAAGATACGGCGGGTGCCTTGTGCCCGTCGCATCCTGGCGCGAGGCTTCCGACCATGAGGTCACACGGCACCTCCCTTGCTGCGCTGCTGGCGATCGCATCCCTGACAACGATTGTCGGATGCGATCCAAAAAGGGGCGACGCCTCCGTCAACCACAAACGTGCAGCGTTCGACGAGCACATCACAAAGCGGTAACGGCTACCACCCAACCGACGTCGCCACCATCTCCGTCGAGATCTATGAAGGCTCCGCGCCTGGGCCGGCCCCGGCCGACTCAACAAAGGGAGCAAAGGTCATTGCGCTGCTGCCTGACCCACTCCCGCCCTCGTCGGACGAGACCGGATGCTCCTACCAGTCCGGTACGCGCCTGAGCCTGCATCTACGCCAGGGCAACACCCTCGTCTATGGACCATGTGCCCTTCCCACATCGCTCGAAGCCGCAGCCGGAGCAATGTTCCAGACCTGACGTTCGTGCACCGATCGGGGCGCAGGGTGACCACTCCAACCACAACCTGTTGGGTGTGCGCAGGGTCCGCTACAGCCCTTTGGGACGACTGGAGTCCAGATCGAAAGGCGGCGCAAGATTGCCCGCTCTGGGCGCTCTTGGCAAGTACTTCTGGGCGGATGATATGTGCGCGGGTGCTACGGCTCGGTTGCTAACGAAGAAAGGGTAGACAAACGTGTACCGCTTCTCACTCGAAGCCTGGCCCTCCCGACGGTGATGGTGCGGCCGAGTCTGCCTACGACAAATAGGGAGTGAGCGTCGGCGGTGACAGCGCTGGTCCCGTATCAAGGTTGCGCGACGGTGGTGCGCCACAGGATGGTGTTGTCGACCTTCAGGTCGTCGGACCAGATGAGCTTGGCGTCAGGGGCCCAGGTCACCGTGTCGTAGCCGTCCTTGGCTCCCACCTCCGCTGCGGTGTATTCGCGAGCCGCGACCCACGAGGAGTCGTCGAACGACGGCGAGGTCCATCCGGTGGGTTCCGGGAGGATCTCGTGCATGCACGTCGTAGCGGGA
>JAPLBU010000415.1:0-922 GCA_026392575.1 Actinomycetota bacterium
GCTGAGGTGGCGATCGAGGAACCGGTCGCTGCGGTTGTCGAGGAGCCGGCTGATGAGCCAACTCCCTGACGAGCCCGCTGCTTCGTCGCGGATCCTGACGATCCCGAACCTGATCAGCTTCGCGCGACTGCTCGGAGTGCCCGTCTTCCTGTGGCTGATCCTGGTGCCCCAGGCCGATGGCTGGGCATTCGTGGTCCTCGCAGCCGCTGGCGCGAGCGACTGGGTCGACGGGGCGCTGGCGCGGGCGCTGAATCAGCGCAGTGAGCTGGGGATCCTGCTGGATCCACTGGCTGATCGCCTCTACATCGCGGCCACCCTGCTCGGCCTCGCGTTGCGAGGGATCATCCCGTGGTGGCTGGTGGCCATTCTGGTGGGACGCGAACTCTTCCTGCTGACGCTGCTGCCGAGGATTCGCGCTACCGGCCGACTGGCCCTGCCGGTGACCTACGTCGGGAAGTCGGCGACCTTCTGCCTGCTGTGGGGCTTCCCGCTGCTGCTGCTCGGCGATCTGCCGACCTACGGTGCCGCCGCAACCGCATTCGGATGGGCTTTCGCGCTCTGGGGGACATACCTTTCCTGGTGGTCCGGCATACGCTACGCACAGCAGACGTTCGCACTACGCGCGTTAGCGTGACGACGGGGTAGCGATGCAGGCAGTGGTGATGGCAGGTGGAGCGGGGACACGGCTGCGTCCCCTGACGACGGCCGTGCCGAAGGCGCTGCTGCCCATCGTCGGTGAGCCGATGCTCGCGCGGGTGGTTCGACTCCTCGGCGAGCACGGTGTTGAGCGGTGCGTTGTGACCCTGCAGCATCAGGCGAGCGTGGTACTCAAGTACTTCGGTGCCGACCGCATCGAAGGCGTCTCCCTGCGCTTCCTCACCGAGCCGCGCCCGCTGGGCACGGCCGGCAGCGTGCGATATGC
>JAPLBU010000415.1:1018-7851 GCA_026392575.1 Actinomycetota bacterium
CGGTGACTGCCTCACCGACATGGACCTCGGCGAACTGCAGCGCCGTCATGTGGCCATGGATGCTGACCTGACGATCGCGCTCGCCCGTCGCGCCGATCCGCGCAATTTCGGGGTCGTCTCGATTGCGGAAGACGGTCGAGTGCTGTCCATGGTGGAGAAGCCGAGCTGGGGCGAGGTCGCGGACGACACCGTCAACACTGGCGTCTACATCGTGAGCCCGCGGGTTCTGGACTCGATTGCCGCCGATGAGCCGAGTGACTGGGCGCAGGACGTCATCCCGGCACTGCTGGCGAGTGGGGCGCGGGTCTACGGGCAGGTCATGGACGGGTACTGGGAGGACGTCGGCACATTCGCGAGCTACAGCCGGGCGCAGCGCGATGTCCTGGACGACCGCGTGAAGAGCCGGGTCGATGCATTCGATGTGGCGCCGGGTGTCCTGGTCGCGACGGGTGCAGAGCTTTCGCCGGACGCGGATGTTCGGCCGCCGGTGTACATCGGACCGTTCGCGAAGATCGAGGCGGGCGCCGTCGTCGGCCCCTACACGGTGGTCGGCACGAACGTCCTGATCCGCGCGAGAGCAGTGGTCGATCACTGCGTGCTGCACCCGAACGTCTTCATCGGCAACGACGCCGAACTGCGTGGATGCATCATCGGTCGGGCCACGGAGGTGCGGCACGGTGCGCGGGTCCTGGACGGGGCCGTGATCGCTGATGGGTGCACGATCATGGACGGGGCCGTCATCGGTACCGATGTGATGATCTACCCCGGCAAGACGATCGACGAAGGCACCGTGGTTGACGAGTCCGTGGTCTGGGAGTCGCCATCACAGCGTCAGGTATTCAGCGACAGCGGCGTGCGGGGAATCGTCAATGTGGACATGACGCCTGAGCGGATCGTGCGCCTGGCAGCTGCCTTCGCCACGACACTGCCCAAAGGCGCGACCATCAGCGTGGGCCGTGATCACTCCAAGGCAGCCCGCGCGCTCAATCGCGCGCTGGCCGGTGCCTTGACGGCGGCGGGCATAAATGTGCGCGACCTTCGGGCCGTCACGACGCCACTTGTCCGCAACGACACTGCGCGTTACTCCGATGGGGGAGTGATTCTCCGGACGACTCCGGGACGTCCGGACAGCATTGATGTGATCTTCCTCAACTCGCACGGTGGTGAGATCAGTAGCCAGCAGCGCGAGTCGATCGAGCGGATCTTCATACGGAAGGAGTTCCGCCGGCCACTGCCGTCCGATATCGGCGATATCCGCACTCCCCATCGGATCCTCGATGACTATGCCAACGACGTCGAAGCCGAGATCAACATGGAGGCCATCCGGCACGCACATCCGCGGATCGTCCTCGACGCAGGCGGCGGCCCCTCGGTGGGCGTGCTCTCGATGATTATGGGACGGCTGGGCATCGATGCATTGACGGTCGGTACGGCGATGGAGGAGGAGTCGGCGGCTGACCAGGCGCCCTATCGTGAGGCGGCACTGCGACGCCTAAGCGGTCTGGTGGTGTCGTCCGGCGCGAAGATCGGTGCTCGGTTAGGCCCGACAGGCGAACGGCTGAGCGTGGTCGATGAACTCGGCCGCGTCATCGACGATGGGCGCATGCTCCTGATCATGTTGGACCTGATGGCGGCCTCACGGCACTCGGGATGTGTGGCGGTACCGGTCACTACCAGCCGCCTCGCGGAGGAGGTCGCGGCCTTCCACGGAATCGAGGTAAGACGCATCGGAGCCGGTTTCGCCGAGCTGGCGGCTGCGGGCTCGGAGCCCGACGTCATTCTGGCGGGAGACGGGCGCGGCCGGTTCGTGCTGCCGGCGCTCGGCCCGGGCGCCGACGCGATCTCGGCACTCATGATGCTCCTGGCGCTGATGGCGGACACGGACCTGAGCCTGAGCCAGCTCAATGCCCGGATCCCCGCGACCACGGTCGTCTCCCGAACGGTATCTGTTCCGTGGCATCGGCGGGCCTCGGTGATGCGGACTGTTCGCACGCACGTCGTTGGTGCGGACTTCGACGCACTGGACGGCATGCGGGTCGTCGATACGGACGGAAGCTGGTGTCTCGTGCTGCCGGAGGACGACCAGGCCTGCGTCACCCTGTACGCCGAGGCATCGGACAATGCTGCTGCCGAGCGGTTGCTGGATCACTGGCAGAACGTGGTGGAGACCGCTCCGTGATGCCCACCTCGACTGATCGAGGCCCCGAGACGGATGGCCTGCTCGAGTCCTTCCTCGCGCAGGTGGTCGTCGACGACTACGGCATGGTTCCGGCTCAGGAGGCGCGCGGTGTCCGTGGCACCCGAGGATGGCTGGCCATCGGCATGGCCGTCGTGATCGGGATTCTGATCGCAGCCGCCCTGTTCACCGCACGGGCATCCGATGCGGAGAGACAGCAGACGCGCGCTGGACTGGCGGAGCGGGTGAGCGCACTGTCAGCATCCGTGGCCGAACGGCAGTCGAGCGTCGACCAGCAGGGCGCAGCGGTCGACCGGCTTGAGACGGGGCTGCTTGATTCGACGCTCACCGAGTCGGACTCCGATCGGCTGGAGACGTTGCGGACAGGAGCGGGGACGATGCCGCTCAACGGTGCCGGACTAACCGTGACCATCGACGATGCCCGTGACGCGCAGGCTGGATCACTGAACACCGTGCTCGATCGAGATCTGCAGGACATCGTCAATGCCCTGTGGGAGATGGGATCGACGGGGGTCGCGATCAATGACCAGCGGCTGACGAACGCCACGGCGATCCGGAGCGCGGGCGGGGCAATCCTCGTCAACTATCAGCCCCTCACGCGCCCCTACCGGATTGCCGCAGTCGGCCCGATGGCTACGGATGGTGCCGACTCGGGACTGCGGAATCTGCTGACGCGACTGTCTGCCGACTATGGCCTCGTGACGGACGTGACACCGGGTGACATAGCGTTGCCGGCAGGCGAACTGCGCCTCCCGCGCTATGCGTCGACACCGGAAGGGGGATCGGGCTCGTGATCGCCATCATCGGACTGCTCGTGGGAATCGCTATCGGAATCCTGTGGCATCCCCTCGTTCCCCTGTGGTTGCAGCCCTACCTGCCCATCGCGATCGTGGCGGCCCTCGACGCCGTGTTCGGTGGCTTCCGGGCACTGATGGAGAAGCGCTTCGACGACCGGATCTTCGTCGTCAGCTTCCTCTCGAACGTGATCATCGCTGCGTTCCTGGTGTATCTCGGTGATCAGCTCGGCGTCGGGGCGCAGATGTCCACCGGTGTCGTCGTGGTGCTGGCGATGCGCATCTTCGCGAATGCAGCTGCGATCAGGCGCATCCTGTTCCGGGCATGAGCACATGACGATGGATCCGCATGGCGAAACTCCCGCCACCAGCGAAGAAGCCGCCCAGCCATCTTCGGCGGCTCTCCTGGCGCAGTTGGCATTCCGACCGAGCCGTCCGCACCTGTTCATCGGACTGCTGTTTCTCATTCTGGGCCTGCTCGTGACCCTGGCTATCGTGCGCCCGGGGACCGAAGAGCCGTGGCGCAATGCACGCACCGAGGATCTGGTGCAGATCCTCGACGATCTCGGTGCTCGTCAGGACCGCCTCGAGGCGGAATCGATCCGACTTGCCGGACTTCAGCGCGATCTCGAGGCGGGGTCGACCGTTGAGGCCGTTGCCGAGGCGCAGCGCCGTCTGGCCGCCCTTCAGGTGCTGACCGGCACGACTCCAGTGTCAGGCCCGGGACTCACGATCAGCATCGCGGATCCGAAGGGCGTGGTTGATGCCGCCGTACTGCTCGATGCCGTGCAGGAGTTGCGGGATGCAGGTGCCGAGGCGATCCAGGCGGGCTCCAACCGCGTCGTCGTGAACACCTGGTTCGCTGACAGTGACACGGGTGTCCTCGTGGACGGACAGCCCGTCACATCGCCCATCCGGTTGATCGCCATCGGCGATCCGGACACCATGGGCGCTGCACTGAGCATCCCCGGTGGCCTGGCCGACTCCGTCCGCACCCGTGGGGCCGATTTTGAGGCTTCGGCCGCTCAGTCCCTGAGCATCTCGGTTACAGTTCCCGAGACGACGAATTAGGAGGCCGGATGTTCCCCGACGAGTTGCGCTACACCGCTGAGCACGAGTGGGTACGAGCCACCGACTCAGGAACGGTCGTGTTCGGGATCACTGACTTCGCTCAGGGTTCACTCGGCGACATCGTCTACGTATCACTGCCCGGGGTGGGGGAGAGCCTGTCCGCCGGTAGTGCATGCGGCGAGGTGGAGTCGACCAAGAGTGTCAGCGACATCTACGCACCGCTGGCCGGCGAGGTCGTGGCCCGCAATGAAGCGCTGGATGGGGCACCTGAGAACGTGAACACCGATGCCTATGGTGCCGGGTGGATGGTTGAGCTTCGGCCTGCGGATCCATCGGCCATGGACGGTCTCCTGACGGCTGCGGACTACCGCGCCCTGGTGGAGAAGGCGTAGGGACTCTGCGATGACCTGCCCAACGTGCGGACATGTGAATGCCGAAGACGATCGTTTCTGCGGCTCGTGTGGGGCACCGCTGACGGCGGAGGCATTCGAGAGCCTTGAGCACACCGGTTCCATCACCTCGATAATCGCGGCTGGGCCAGGCACCGGATCGGGCGCGATGAGCGCTGTCGGCTCGGGTCGGCAGTTCGAACTGCCATCGGGCAGTGCGTTGCTGGTGGTGCACCGTGGACCCGGTGAGGGGCAGGAGTTCCTCCTTGCTGAGTCGGCTGGCGTTCAGACCGTCGGACGCGCACCTGAGGCGGCGATCTTCCTGGACGACGTGACGGTGAGCCGCCATCACGCGGAGTTCAGGCACGGGGCAGAGGGTTGGAGCGTGCGCGATATCGGAAGCCTCAACGGCACGTATGTCAATCGTGTGCGCGTCGAGGATCAGCAGCTGTCCGGCGGTGACGAAGTCCAGATCGGGAAGTTCCGATTCGTCTTCCTGCTCGGACTTGAACCCATCGCATGACCGACGGAGCCGGGGAGACGCCGCACCCTGTCGTAACGGGAACGATCAGCATCGGTGAGGTCCTCAGCCTGCTCAAGCGCGAGTTCCCTGATGTCACGATCAGCAAGATCCGCTTCCTCGAATCCGAGGGTCTCGTCTCGCCCGAGCGCACCGGGTCGGGCTACCGGCGTTTCGGCCAGCGCGACGTCGACCAACTGCGGGCGGTGCTGACCCTTCAGCGGGACCAGTATCTGCCGCTCAAGGTCATCCGCGATCACATCAGCGAGGGGTTGCCGGATCCCGATGCGCCGCCGGCCACGCCGATCGCCGGCACCGGCATGCGGCCAGATGACTTCCGGCCCGGGGCCGGTCGGGTCCGCATGACCCGAACTGAGCTGGCCGAGGCGTGCGAGCTGACCGAGGCGTATGTCGCACAGCTCGAGGGGATCGGTCTCGTATGGGCGAGCCCGGCCGGTCCCTACGACGAGGATGCGCTGGCGATCGCGAGTGTCGTGTCGCGCCTGTCGGCCTTCGGCGTCGAACCCCGGCACCTTCGGTCCTTCCGGGTCGTCGCCGACCGGGAGACGGGCCTGGTGGAGCAGATGGCGACGCCGTACTCGCAGCCGCGGGACCGGGATGCCAGGGCGCGCGAGCAGGAGACGATTCGCGAGTTGGCGTCGCTGTTCGTGCAGTTGCATGCGGCGCTCCTGCGGGCCGAATTGATCCGTGGCGGCCGAGCCTGACCTAGCGGGTGCATATCGGCCGGTCGGGGTTACCCTGTGAGGGTGCTTGATCTTGAGGTCGTCGGCGTGAGGGTCGAGATGCCCTCCAACAACCCGATCGTGCTCCTGCGCGAGGTCAATGGTGGGCGCTATCTGCCCATCTGGGTCGGAGCCGTCGAGGCAACGGCCATCGCCTATGCGCAGCAGGGAATCGTCCCGCCACGGCCACTCACGCACGACCTGCTTCGCGATGTGCTCGATGCGCTGAAGGTCACGGTCGTGGAGGTGCGGATAACGGCGCTGGAGGACGGTGTCTTCTACGCGCTGCTCATCCTCAGCACGGGAGTCGAGGTCAGTTCACGACCGTCGGATGCGATTGCACTCGCCCTGCGGGTAGGTGCTCCGATTCGCGGCGAGGTGGCGGTCATGGACGAGGCCGGCATCGAGATCCCGGATGACGATCCGGCACCAGCCGAGGATCAGGTGGAGAAGTTCCGCGAGTTCCTCGATCAGGTCTCGCCCGAGGACTTCGGCTGATCTCAGGTGGCACTTCAGGGTTGCTCGTGAACGCGACGCAACCTCAGCGTGAGGTTGAGAGTTTGCCCAACGACACGCCGCATCGCAGGTTTGACCCGCCGGACCGCCCTGCCTAGCGTCAGCGGTGCACGGTTCATGCAAGCGGGTTTCGCGGTCAGGGCTACTCTGGCGGCGAACGACGAGTCGGATGCCATTGCGGCAGCCCGACGGCAGGAGGATGAAGTGAGCTCAGAGGGCGTGGGATCCACGGCCGCGGTCCCCGGGACCGTCGACCCCCAGTTCCAGGGAGTGCTCTTCGACGATGCGACGCTCCGCCCGCTGCCGGCCAACATCGGATACCGCGGGCCGGTTGCCTGCGCAGCTGCTGGGATCACCTACCGCCAGCTCGACTACTGGGCGCGCACCGGCCTGGTCGTTCCGACGGTGCGAGGTGCCGCCGGTTCTGGGACCCAGCGCCTCTACGGCTTCCGCGACATCCTCATCCTGCGGATCGTCAAGCGGCTCATCGACACGGGCGTCTCGCTGCCCAATATCCGGGCGGCCGTCGATCACCTGTCGACACGCGCCGGTGAGGATCTGGCCGGCCTGACCATCATGAGCGACGGCGCCAGCATCTACGAA
>JAPLBU010000018.1 GCA_026392575.1 Actinomycetota bacterium
CCAGCCGTCAGCGCTTTGTGAACGATCTCATACGAGATCCGTCCGCTGACCACCAGCGTGTGATTCGTGAGCGGGACCCGATTCTCGAAGAGGGCCTTGCCGATGACCTTGTCGACAGCGTTGTGGCGCCCGACATCCTCACGGACCCACAGAGGGGCCAGGTCCGGGGCGACGAGGGCGGCCGCATGCAGGGCGCCGGTCTGCTCGAACATCCGCTGCCCCGCTTGCATGCCCTCCATCAGCTCGGGGATCGCGTGGACCGGCAGGGACCAGTCATCCGTCATGAGCGGACCATCAGGGCCGTCGAAGGCTGCGAGGACATCGGCACTGCAGACCCCGCAGGCACTGCTGGTGACGAACGCGCGGGGCCGAGGAGGCCGGACGCCGGTTGCGAGCGAGACCCGCACGGTGTCGATGGTGTCGTCGTCATGCGTGGCGAAGGCGCCCATGCTGGCGATGTCATTGGACTGCCGGACACCCGACTCGTTGACGAGCCAGCCCGCGACCAGTTCGAGATCGTGGCCCGGGGTGCGCATGGTCGTGACCAGCACCTCGCCATCAAGAACGACGGTGAGGGGCGACTCGACGGCGATGGCATCGGTCGTCGTCGAGACCTGCCCGTCGATCACACGGACGATTCCTCGACGGCTCGTGGTCACACCCACGTGCGGCTCCTCATCAGAAGAGGCCCACAACCTGGCCGTCGACCAGGTCAATGCGCTCGCTCGACGGAACCTTGGGCAGACCCGGCATGGTCATGATGTCGCCGCAGACCATCACGATGAACTCCGCACCTGCCGCCAGGCGCACCTCGCGCACGTTGAGGCTGTGGTCCTTGGGAGCTCCACGGAGGGTGGGGTCGGTCGAGAAGGAGTACTGCGTCTTCGCCACGCATACGGGGAAGTGGCCATAGCCCTGGGCCTCGAGATCGCGGATCTGCCCGCGGATCTTGGCATCGGCGGTCACCTCGCTGGCTCCGTAGACGCGGGTGGCGATAGCAGTCACCTTCTCCCACAATGTTGCGTCATCCTCGTAGACGTAGCTCATCGACGACGGCTGCTCGCACAGGGCCACGACCGTCCGGGCGAGATCGACCGCGCCCTTGCCGCCAGCCGCCCAATGGGAGGCCAGCACGACCTCCACACCGAGGTCGTTGACGCGTGAGCGCAGCAGTTCGAGCTCGGCGGGAGTGTCAGTGTCGAAGCGGTTGATCGAAACGACGCAGGGCAGTCCGTACACGCCCTGGACGTTGTTGATGTGCCGCTCGAGGTTGACCATGCCGGCGGCGAGGGCGTCGAGGCTCTCGTCAGTGATGGTCTTGAGATCTGCGCCACCGTGGTACTTCAGCGCCCGCACCGTCGCGACGATGACCACGGCAGACGGACGGATCCCCGACTTGCGGCACTTGATGTCGACGAACTTCTCGGCACCGAGGTCGGCACCGAAGCCCGCCTCCGTGACGACGCGTGTGCTCGAGCGTCTGCACGAGGTTCGGCGCAAGGGCATCCTTCAACAGGACGGTCATGGCTCCGTGGGCATTGAGGTCCCGCGCTCGGATCGGCTCCTTGGCTCGGTTGTAGGCCACGACGATGTTGCCGAGACGCTCCTTGAGGTCCTCGAGTGACGTCGACAGGCAGAAGATCGCCATGACCTCCGACGCCACGACGATGTCGAATCCATCCTCACGCGGGAAGCCGTTGCCGGGACCGCCGAGTGCGACGGTGATGTCACGCAGCGCGCGATCGTTCATGTCGACGACACGCTTCCAGACGACCCGGCGCACATCGACATCGAGCGCGTTGCCGTGGTGGACGTGGTTGTCCAGGAGTGCTGCGAGCAGGTTGTTGGCCAGGCCGATCGCGCTGAAGTCGCCTGTGAAGTGCAGGTTGATGTCCTCCATGGGAACGATCTGCGCATACCCGCCGCCAGCGGCGCCGCCCTTCATCCCGAAGACGGGGCCCAGGGACGGCTCTCGCAGGCACACCATCGTGCGCTTGCCGATCTCCTGGAGCCCGTCGGCCAGTCCGACGCTCGTCGTGGTCTTGCCCTCGCCGGGAGGTGTCGGACTGATCGCCGTGACGAGGATCAGCTTCGCGTCGGGGTTCTCCGGCAGAGAGGCGAGGTAGTCCAGCGACACCTTGGCCTTGTAGTGGCCGTACGGCTCCACGGAGTCGCCGGGGATACCGAGCCTGTCCGCGACGTCGGTGATCCGGTCCATGCTTGCGGCTTGGGCGATCTCGATGTCAGAGGGCACCGGTGCTCCTTCGGGTGGGCGATTGGGTCAGCTCGCTGAGGCGGCGCGCGCCTCGGCGAGGAGGAGGGGCAGGAAGGCGTGCACGTCGCCGACGACGGCGTAGTCGGCGATCTGCATGATCGGCGCCTGCCCGTCCGTGTTGATGGCAACGATCATCTTGCTGTTCTTGCAGCCGGCCAGATGCTGGGTAGCACCGCTGATGCCACATGCGACGTACAGGTCGGGCGCCACCTTCGTGCCGGTCTGGCCGACCTGCTCGGCATGCGGGCGCCAGCCGGCGCTCGTGACAACCCTGGAGCAGCCGACCGAGCCGCCGAGCAGCCCGGCGAGGTCCTCGAGGAGGCTGAACGACTCCGGACCGCCCATGCCGCGGCCGCCCGAGACGACGACCTTTGCCTCGGCGAGGGTGACCCCGGCACTGGCTGCGCCGGCGCGCTCGATGATGACGACGGCGAGGTCGGCTGGGCTCAGCTCTGGGGTGAAGGCCGAAACAGTGCCAGCGGCAGGGGATGGCACTGCTGGGATTGCGTGCGCGAACACGGTGGCGGGCAGGGTCGTGGTGATGACGGTCGACTCCTCGAGGGGGTTGCCGCCCCACCTGGCTCGCGTGACGCTCACCGGGCTGCCGAGGGTGATCTCGGTGCAG
>JAPLBU010000107.1 GCA_026392575.1 Actinomycetota bacterium
CCCGCTGCTGTGGTTGCCGATGAAGCGCACGGGATCCCAGGCCTCGCGGGTGCCCCCGCAGCTGATCGCGATACGCAGACCACGAAGGTCCCCGGTGGGTTCGCGTCGCAGGATGTCGAGTGCCGCCGCCACGATTGCTGCCGGCTGCGGCAGTCGACCCTTGCCCGAGTCGGAGCCCGTGAGTCGACCGTCGGCCGGGTCGAGTACGAGCATGCCGCGCTCGCGGAGTAGCGCCACCTTGCGACGCGTGGCCGGGTGCTCCCACATCTCTGTGTGCATGGCGGGAGCGAGGATGACGGGGCAGCGGGCGGTCAGCAGCACATTGGTCAGCAGGTCGTCGGCGATGCCGTGGGTGGCGCGAGCGAGCAGGTCGGCGGTGGCGGGGGCGACGACGATGACGTCGGCCTCCTGGCCCAGCCGCACGTGGGGCACCCGGTGGGCGTCCTGCCACACATCGGTCGCGACGGGTCGACCGGACAGCGCCGACCAGGTGGCCGCCCCGACGAAGTTGAGGGCCGCGGCGGTGGGCACGACCGTGACGTCACAACCGGATTCGGTCAGACCCCGCAGGACCTCGCAGGCCTTGTAGGCGGCAATGCCGCCGGCGACCCCCAGAACGACACGAGACCGGCGCTCCCCTGCGTCAACATCCACAGCGGGGGCTCCGGTCTCGGTGCGGTTCAGGTGAGCGTCAGCTCGTGAGGTCGTCTTCGACTACGGCGAGTTCGGCGACGGCGACGATCTCCTCTTCGCCCTCCTCGGCGACAGGGGTGCTGACAAGCAGGCCGGCGTCGATCTCGCGCATCGCGATGGACAGCGGCTTCTCCTGCACGTGGGTCTCGACGAGGGGGCCGACGTACTCAAGCAGGCCCTCACCGAGCTGCGAGTAGTAGGCGTTGATCTGCCGGGCGCGCTTGGATGCGTAGATGACGAGCGAGTACTTGGAGTCGGTCTTCTCCAGCAAGGCGTCGATCGAGGGGTGGGTGATGCCCTCGGGGCGGGTGGCAGTGCTCACGTAGAAGCCTCATTCACGGTTGGTCGGGGTCGGGCACGCGTCCACGGGGAACGCTGGTGGGGTCGGAGACCAATGCTAGCAAGGCCTGGGCACACTCCCCGACATCGGCGTTGACGAGGACGGCATCGAACTCGTCCGCGGCCGCCAGTTCGTCGCGTGCGGCCTGCAGGCGGCGCTCCACCGCCTCGGGTGACTCCGTGCCTCGGCGCAGCAGCCGATCCTTGAGCACCTCCCATGAGGGGGGCGCGAGGAAGACGAGGAGGGCACCGGGCACCGCTTGGCGCACCTGGCGGGCCCCCTGGACCTCGATCTCGAGCAGCACGGGGGTCCCGGCGTGTCGGCGCTCCTCCACCGGCCCGCGCGGGGTGCCGTAGCGGTTCCCGGCGAAGGCTGCCCATTCGAGCAGCCCACCGGTCGCGACAAGCTCGTCGAACCGGTCGTCCCGGACGAAGAAGTAGTCCCGGCCATCGACCTCACCGGGCCGCGGTTCGCGCGTCGTGGCGCTGACCGACAGCCAGATACTCGGATCCACGGCGAGCGCCCGGGCGACGACCGTGCTCTTGCCCACGCCGGAGGGGCCTGAGACGACCACGAGAGGAGCGTCGCTCACTCGGCACCGCCGAGTTCGCGGATCAACGCGGAACGCTGGCGCTCCCCCAGACCCTGAACGCGCCGTGAGCGGGCGATGGCGATGGTCTCCATGATGCGGTCGGCACGCACCGCGCCGATACCCGGGACGCATTCGAGGAGCCAGGACACCCGAAGCGCACCCCACAGAGCGTGATCTGGGGCGCCCTCGATGACATCGACGGCGCTGATCTCCCGCGCCTTGAGCGCC
>JAPLBU010000336.1 GCA_026392575.1 Actinomycetota bacterium
GAGCACCGTGATCATGAAGGAGAACCTGCAGGAGCTCAACGCCCGTGGGCTGGGGGAGCGCTTCCCCGTGGTCCTCGGTGGCGCAGCGCTCACTCGATCCTTCGTCGAGCAGGATCTGGCCGAGATCTACGACGGTGAGGTGCGTTACGCCCGCGATGCGTTCGAGGGTCTGCGGCTGATGGATGCCGTGATGGCCGTGAAGCGTGGTGTCCCGGGGGCAGCCCTGCCCGAGCGCCGGGTGCGTCGGGTCACGACGGCTGCACGTCCGACGACGACAGCCGAAGACGACATGCCGGACCGGTCGGACGTGGCGGTCGATGTGGCTGTGCCGACGCCGCCGTTCTGGGGAGATCGCATCGTCAAGGGGGTGTCCCTCGCCGAGTACATCCCCTTCATCGACGAGCGGGCGCTGTTCATGGGCCAGTGGGGCCTGAAGCCCAGCCGTGGGGATGGCCCGTCCTACGAGGAGCTCGTCGAGACCGAGGGACGACCGCGACTGCGACACTGGCTTGATCGCGTGCAGACCGAGGGCATGATCGAGCCGGCGGTCGCCTACGGCTACTTCCCCTGCTACTCCGAGGGTGACGATCTCGTGGTGCTGTGGCATGACGGTCCGGACAAGGGCGATGTCCGCGCACGCTTCGCGTTCCCTCGGCAGAGACGCGATCGCCACCTGTGCCTGTCGGACTTCTTCCGGCCGAAGGAGTCCGGCGACATCGATGTCGTTGCGTTCACGATCGTCACGATGGGTCACGCCGCATCCCGAGCTACAGCCTCGCTCTTCGAGACCGACTCCTACCGCGACTACCTGGAACTGCATGGGCTCTCGGTTCAGCTGACCGAGGCGCTGGCGGAGTACTGGCATGCACGAGTGCGAGAGGAGCTCGGGTTGGCGGCCTTCGACAGCGCCGACATGGACTACCTCATTGCCAAGCAGGGGTACCGCGGCTCCCGCTACTCCTTCGGCTATCCCGCCTGCCCGGACCTCGAGCAGCAGACGATGCTCATGGAACTGCTCAAGCCCGACCGCATCGAGGTTGAGCTCTCGGAGGAGTTCCAGCTCCATCCCGAGCAGTCGACCAGCGCGATCATCGTGCACCATCCCGAAGCTGCCGGACGCGGTCCTGTTCGATATGGACGGCACGCTCATCGACAGTGAGCACCTGTGGCTCGAAGCCGAGATTGCCGTCATGGTTGCGCTCGGGTCATCGTGGTCGAGCGATGACCAGGCCCACTGCCTGGGTGGGCCGCTGGAGCGAGTTGTCGACTACATGATCGGCAAGTCCGGCACCGATGTCGACGCCGATGCCATCGGACACCAACTGCTGGATGCGATGGAGTTCCGCCTGCGCAACAGCCCACTGTCCTGGCGGCCGGGGGCGCGTGCCCTCGTTCTCGAGTGCCATGAACTGGGCGTGCCGACGGCACTCGTATCCGCATCATGGAATCGGCTCATCGACGCCGTTGGGGAGAAGATCGATGCCGATATTGGGCGTCAGGCCTTCGACGTGATCATTGCCGGCGACGATGTCGAGAACGGCAAGCCGCACCCGGACCCATACCTGACGGCGGCCCGAGACCTGGGCATGCAGCCCGACCGGTGTCTGGCGCTGGAGGACTCGCCGACGGGCGTGCATTCGGCGGTCGCTGCGGGATGTCGGGTTGTGGCCATTCCGCATATCGCCGAGGTAGTCGACACCACAGCACTCGTCATCGACTCATTGGAGTCGTGGACGCTGGCTCGGCTATGGCAGGAGTCCTAGCCGCTGCTGCGCGAACTGCCCATCGGCCACTCGTCACGCGGGGGTAGCGGCGGCGGAGTGCCGTCCCACGCCGGGCACAGCGACCGATGGCTGCACCAGTCGCACAGGCGCGATGGCTTCGGCTCGAAGTTGCGCGCCTCAGCAGCGTCGGAGATCGCGTCGCGCAGTGCGAGGATCTTGCGCTCGGTGGAGAGCAGATCCTCGTCAGTCGGCTCATAGCGGAGCTGCTGGCCGTTGCCGAGGTACATGAGCTGCAGACGCCGGGGGACGTCACCCGTCATCCGCCACCAGACAAGCGCGTAGAACCGCATCTGGAACATCGCCTTGGCCTCGAATGCGGCGGCGGGGGACCGGCCCGTCTTGTAGTCGACGATGCGGATCTGTCCATCGGCCGTGCGGTCAACCCGATCGATGAAACCGCGGACTTCGAAGGATTCGACGAGCTGCGCCGAGACACCCAGTTCGCGGGCGTGCGGCTCAAGCCGCTGCGGATCCTCCATGGCGAAGTAGGCGTCGAGAAGCGGGGCGAAGTCGAGCCGTGGCTCGCCACCCGGCACGTCGCGCATGGTGTCGGCCTCGGCAGGCTCGTCTCGCTCCATCTCCGCGAATGCGCGAACGACAAGCTGCGCCGCGGCGGCCGGCGTGCGCTCAGCCGCAGGCAGGTCGAACAGGGTCTCGAGTGCTCGATGGACGAGCGTCCCGCGTACCGCGGCAGCCGACGGCTCCTCGGGGAGACGGTCGATCGACCGGAACCGGAACAGGAGCGGGCAGGTCATGAAGTCCGACGCCCGCGACGGGGACAGCGATGAGGGGAACGGTCGCGGCACTGCCTCGTCGGTCACTCGTTGAGCGTAGCGGCCGGCTGGTGCGGGCGCGGCGCTCCGCACGCCTACGGGTAGCGTTCCGCACGTGCCCGACAACCTGCCCGTAGCCGGGATCGCAGCTGGAAGACGACGCGGACCCTTCGCCGTTGGCGAGCTTGTGCAGCTCAGTGACCCGCGCGGGAAGATGCACACCATCACCCTCGAAGCGGGCAAGGAGTTCCACACGCATCGCGGCGGGCTGCCGCATGACGACCTCCTGGGCCGCCCCGAGGGCAGCGTCGTGACCTCGAGCAACGGCACGGCGTACCTTGCCCTGCGTCCGATCCTCGACGCCTTCGTGCTTGCCCTGCCTCGCGGCCCGCAGGCCATCTACCCCAAGGACGCGGCCCGGATCGTCGGGCTGGCGAACCTGGGTCCGGGCGCGCGCGTGGCGGAGGCCGGTGTGGGTTCGGGGGCCATGACCTGCTCGCTCATCCGGGCCGTTGCCGACGCAGGTCACGTGTACAGCTACGAGCGAAGGGCGGACTTCGCCGAGATTGCCGCCGGTAACGTGACCCGATGGTTCGGCATGCAGCCGCCCAGCTGGACGCTCACCGTGGGTGATCTGGTGGAGAGCCTCGATGTGAACGATCTCGACGCGGTCGTGCTGGACATGCTGGCCCCCTGGGAGTGCGTCGATGCCGTGTGGGCCGCCCTGGCGCCGGGAGGCATCCTGGTCGGCTACGTCGCCACGACGACGCAGTTGTCGCGCCTCGTCGAGACCCTCCGTGGCGCCGGCGGCTGGACCCAGCCGCGCGCCGAGGAGACCCTGATGCGCACCTGGCATCTCGAGGGCCTCGCGGTACGGCCGGATCACCGCATGAACGGGCATACCGGATTCCTCGTCACGACCCGACGCCTCGCCGAAGGGACCGTCCTGCCCCCTCGCCGCCGTCGGCCGTCACCCGGCTCATACGGCAGCGATTACACCGGTCCCGGCGCGTCCGTGATTGACGGGGACTCGCCGGAGGGCTGACCGTGTCCGCGCCTGAATCCGGGGCCATCGGGTTACAGTGTCGCGAACGACGCAGTGGGAGGTGTCATGAGCGAGGCTGACGGGTGGCCGGCGCGCGTGCACGCGCTGGAGGTGGCGCTCACCGACGTCCATGGAGAGCTGGCAGCACAGAAGGACCACAACGCCCGGCTCATCGGCACTCTGCGCGATGCGCGCGAGCAGATCGTCACGCTGAAGAGCGAGGTGGATCGACTGGGTGAGCCCCCGAGCGGCTTCGCAACGCTCCTGCGCCGCTATGAGGACGGCACGGCCGACATCGTGTCCGCGGGCAGGAAGCTGCGGGTCGCACTCAGCCCGACGATCGACGTCGAGCGGCTGATGCCCGGCCAGGAGGTCATGCTCAACGAGTCCCTCAACGTGATCGACGCACTGGCCTTCGAGGACACGGGCGAGATCGTGATCTTCAAGGAGTTCCTTGACGACGGTGAGCGGGCGCTGGTCCTGGGCCACACCGACGAGGAACGCGTGGTGCGCATCGCCCAGCCGCTGCGTGAGCAGCGGGTTCGAGCCGGAGATTCGCTGCTGTGCGATGTCCGGGCTGGCTATGTGTTCGAGCGCATTCCGAAGTCCGAGGTGGAGGAGCTGGTCCTCGAGGAGGTACCCGACATCCGCTACGAGGACATCGGCGGGCTCGGCGACCAGATCGAGGCCATCCGCGATGCGGTCGAACTGCCCTTCATGCATCCTGAGCTCTTCGCCGAGCACGACCTCAAGGCGCCGAAGGGGATCCTGCTCTACGGCCCTCCTGGGTGCGGCAAGACGCTGATTGCGAAGGCAGTCGCCAACTCGCTCGCGAAGAAGGTGGCTGAGCGCACGGGCCGCGAGGAGGGGCGCTCGTTCTTCCTGAACATCAAGGGACCTGAGCTGCTCAACAAGTACGTGGGTGAGACCGAACGACACATCCGGCTGGTATTCCAGCGCGCTCGCGAGAAGGCGTCCGAGGGGATGCCCGTCATCGTCTTCTTCGACGAGATGGACTCGCTGTTCCGCACCCGCGGCAGTGGCGTCTCCAGCGACGTTGAGAACACGATCGTCCCGCAGCTGCTGAGCGAGATCGATGGCGTCGAGAGTCTCGAGAACGTGATCGTCATCGGCGCCTCCAACCGGGAGGACATGATCGATCCGGCCATCCTGCGCCCCGGACGTCTCGATGTGAAGATCAAGATCGAGCGGCCCGATGCTGAGGCCGCACGCGACATCTTCACCAAGTACCTCGTGCCGACCCTCCCGCTGCATCCCGAGGACCTGGCCGAGCACGGTGGAGATGCCGATGCAACATGTCGCGCGATGATCCAGAGAGCCGTCGAGCGGATGTACACCGAGAGTGAAGACAACATGTTCCTTGAGGTCACCTATGCGAACGGCGACAAGGAGATCCTCTACTTCAAGGACTTCAACTCCGGGGCGATGATCGAGAACATCGTGTCGCGGGCCAAGAAGATGTCGATCAAGGACTTCCTCGAGATGGGGGAGAAGGGGATCAGGGTCCAGCACGTGCTGGCAGCCTGCATCGACGAGTTCCGTGAGAACGAGGATCTGCCCAATACGACGAACCCGGACGACTGGGCCCGCATCTCCGGCAAGAAGGGTGAGCGCATCGTGTTCATCCGAACGCTCATCCAGGGCAAGAAGGGCTCGGAGCCCGGCCGCTCGATCGAGAACGTGGCGAACACGGGGCAGTACCTGTAGTGACCGTCCGCCGCGTCATGGGCATCGAGACGGAGTACGGCATCTCCGTTCCCGGCCACCCGAATGTCAACCCGATGGTCTCGAGTTCCCAGATCGTCAACGCCTACGGACAGCACGCGCTGCGGGGTAGCCGACACACGGCCCATTGGGACTACGAGGTGGAGAGTCCGCTGCGCGATGCACGTGGATTCGACATGTCGCGTGCCGAGGCAGACCCGAGTCAACTGACCGACGACATCGGCATGGCGAATGTCATCCTCACGAACGGTTCGCGGCTCTACGTCGATCACGCCCATCCCGAGTTGTCCACACCTGAGGTCACGAACCCCCGCGACGCCGTCCTCTGGGACCGGGCCGGCGTCGAGATCATGCGACGGGCGATGTCGCTCGCGGCAGCGATCCCGCAGGCGAACCCGGTGCTGCTCTACAAGAACAACACCGACAACAAGGGCGCCTCGTATGGCTGCCACGAGAACTACCTGATGCGTCGAGCAACCCCGTTCGCCGACATCGTGCGCTACCTGACTCCCTTCTTCATCACGCGCCAGGTGTTCACCGGGGCAGGACGGCTGGGCGTTGGACAGGATGGCCGCCGCGCCGCCTTCCAACTGAGCCAGCGGGCCGACTTCTTCGAGGTCGAGGTGGGCCTCGAGACCACTCTCAAACGGCCGATCATCAACACCCGCGACGAGCCGCATGCAGACCCGGAGCGCTTCCGCCGACTGCACGTGATCGTCGGCGACGCGAATCTCAGCGACACCGCCACGTACCTGAAGATGGGCACCACAGCGATCGTGCTGGCGATGATCGAGGAGGGCTTCCTTCGAGGCCACGACTGGGCGACGCTGCGACCGGTGACCGAGATGCATGCGGTGTCCCACGACGTGGCACTGACGCACGCGATGCGGATGGCCGACGGGCGACGATGCACAGCGCTCCAGGTCCAATGGGAGATCCTGGAGCGCGCAGAGGTCTTCTGTGCACGCTCGGACCATGCGGATCGAGACGAGGAGACCACCCGGGTGCTCACCGCGTGGCGTGACACCCTCGATGCCCTGGAGCGGGATCCGCTGGAGCTCGCCGACCAGTTGGACTGGGTTGCGAAATTCGTCCTCATGGATGGCTTCGTTCGCCGGGACGGTCTCTCGTGGGACTCGCCCCGCCTGCAGCTGATCGACCTGCAGTACGCCGATATCCGTACCGACAAGGGTCTCGCCGCCCGCTTGGAGCAGCGGGGGCGGATGCGGCGCATGTTCACCGACGCCGAGGTGGCACATGCCGTGGAGAACCCCCCGGAGGACACCCGGGCCTACTTTCGGGGTGAGTGCATGCGGCGATACCCGGATGCCATCGCGGCGGCCTCGTGGGACTCGGTGGTCTTTGACGTGCCGGGGCGCGAGTCCCTCCTGCGGGTGCCCACGCTGGAGCCGCTGAGGGGCACCCGCGAGCATGTCGGGAGCCTGCTCGACGCCTCGCCCGACGTCACCACCCTCATTGGACGACTCAGCGAGACCGGGTCGCGGTAGCCTGACGCCCATGCCGCAACGTGAGAATGCCGAGCAGCGCCGGGTTGAGCGGGAGTCGCCGTCCGACGAGGAGACCACCGCGTCCGCGCAGGCCGCTCCCACGGCCCTGGACGACGACGTGGACGCCATCCTCGACGAGATCGACAGCGTCCTGGAGGAGAACGCAGAGGACTTCGTGAAGTCCTTCGTGCAGAAGGGCGGGCAGTGAACGCCCCCTTGGGACTGCCCGATCCTTACCGTGCCACCGGCTCATCGTCCTTCGTGGAGTTCCTGGCTGCCCTGCATCCGGAGCGGCTGCAGTTCCCCGTCGGCGACCGATCGGCCAACGGGAACCACGGCATAGCACCTCACGGCACCACGATCGTTGCGCTGCGTACAGCGGCCGGCGTCGTGATGGCGGGTGACCGCCGCGCGACCATGGGCAACCTGATCGCCCAGCACGACATCGAGAAGGTCTTCGTGGCCGATGAGCATTCCCTCATCGGCATCGCGGGCACGGCTGGCCTCGCGGTTGAGCCGCATCTTCCAGGTCGAGCTGGAGCACTACGAGAAGATCGAGGGCCTCCCACTGTCCCTCGACGGCAAGGCCAATCGGCTCGCCACGATGCTGCGCGGCAACCTCGGGCTCGCCCTTCAGGGTCTCGCCGTCGTCCCGCTGTTCGCGGGATTCGATCTGGCCCGGGAGAGCGGCCGGATCTTCTCCTACGACGTGACGGGCGGACGATACGAGGAGCACGACTTCTACGCCGTCGGCTCGGGATCGACGTTCGCTCGCGGATCCCTCAAGAAGCTGTTCCGTCGCGGTGCGTCGTCAGACTAGGCCGTGTCGATGGCCCTCGAGGCGCTGTACGACGCTGCCGACGACGACAGTGCTACCGGCGGTCCGGACATGGCGCGGGGCATCTACCCGGTGATCGGCGTCGTCGATGAGTCCGGTGCCCGCATCCTCGGTGACGATGACGTAGCACCGAGGGTCCAGACGATGCTTGATGCCCGGATGGTCCGCCCGGACGGTCCACAGTCCGGCGGTCGACCAGGGGAGGACTCATGAGCGTTCCGTTCTATGTCTCGCCCGAGCAGATCATGCGCGACAAGGCAGACTTCGCGCGCAAGGGCATCGCACGCGGTCGCAGCGTCATCGTCATGCAGTACAGCGGCGGCATCGTCTTCGTGGCCGAGAACGCATCGCATGCATTGCACAAGATCAGCGAGCTCTACGACCGGATCGGCTTCGCGGCCGTCGGGAAGTACAACGAGTTCGAGAGCCTGCGGGTGGCCGGCGTTCGGCTGGCCGATATGCGCGGCTACTCCTACGACCGAAGCGATGTCACCGGTCGCAGCCTCGCTAACGCATATGCCCAGACGCTGGGCACGATCTTCACCGAGACGAACAAGCCCTTCGAAGTCGAGATCGTGGTTGCCGAGGTCGGCACGGATGCCGCATCGGACCAGCTGTACCGACTGATGTTCGACGGATCCGTCGCTGACGAGCGCGGCTATGTGGCGATGGGTGGCGCCGCTGAACCCATCTCCGCTGCCCTCGCCGGGGCCTGGCATGAAGGGATGTCCCTGGAGGAGTGCGTGAGCGTCGCTGTGGGCCTGATGGGGGAGCACGGCGACGATGTGGCGAGGGTCCTCACCCCCGCGCAGCTGGAGGTGGCCGTCCTCGACCGGACCCGGCCGCGTCGCGCATTCGTGCGACTCGCCAACGGACGGCTTGCGGAGTTGCTCGCGTCGTAGCGACCCCGAGGCGCCGGACCCGACGTAACGTAGGCACATGGACCGCCGGATCTTCGGGATCGAGACCGAGTACGGCGTCACGTGCACGTTCAACGGACAACGTCGCCTCAGCCCAGACGAGGTCGCCCGCTACCTCTTCCGCCGCGTCGTGGCCTGGGGCCGCAGCAGCAATGTCTTCCTGACCAACGGCTCGCGGCTGTACCTGGATGTCGGCAGCCATCCCGAGTATGCGACGGCGGAGTGCGACAGCATTCCCCAGCTCATCACGCACGATCGCGCGGGCGAGCGGATCCTCGAGGGCCTGGTGACCGATGCCGAGCAGCGCCTGCGCGAAGAGGGCATCCATGGCGACATCTACCTCTTCAAGAACAACACCGACTCCGCAGGAAACTCGTATGGCTGCCATGAGAACTACCTGATCGAGCGCAAGGGGGACTTCGCCCGCCTGGCCGAGCGCTTCATCCCGTTCCTTATCTCCCGCCAGCTGATCGCCGGGGCGGGCAAGGTCCTGCAGACCCCACGCGGTGCCGTGTACTGCCTGAGTCAGCGGGCCGACCACATGTGGGAGGGCGTCTCGAGTGCCACGACCCGGTCACGTCCCATCATCAACACCCGCGACGAGCCGCATGCGGATGCCGACCTGTACCGACGCCTTCATGTGATCGTCGGAGACAGCAACATGAGCGAGACGACGACCATGCTCAAGGTCGGCTCGGCGGATCTGGTCCTTCGGATGCTCGAGGCCGGCGTCGTGATGCGAGACATGTCCCTCGACAACCCGATCAGGGCGATCCGCGAGATGAGTCATGACATGACGGGGAAGCGACTGGTGAAGCTCACGACCGGGCGCGAGCTGTCGGCCCTGTCAATGCAGTGGGAGTACTTCGAGAAGGCCTCCGACTTTGCCGCCCGCCGTGGCCTGGTTGACGAGCCAACGGGCACGACCCGGCGCGTGCTCGAACTCTGGGGCCGGTCCCTGAAGGCGATCGAGGCGGAGGACCTCAGCCTCATCGACCGGGAGATCGACTGGGCCATCAAGCTGCGCATGCTGGAGCGATACATGGCCAAGCACGATCTGGGGCTGGAGTCTGCACGCATCGCCCAACTCGACCTCGCTTACCACGACATCAGCCGACGGCGCGGCATCTACAACATCCTCGAGCGCAACGGCCTCGTCGAACGAGTCACGTCGGACCTGGCCGTGTTCGAGGCCAAGTCCGTACCGCCTCAGACGACCCGAGCGAAGCTGCGTGGTGATTTCGTCCGGCGTGCACAGGAGCGCCGGCGGGACTTCACCGTCGACTGGGTGCACCTCAAGCTGAATGATCAGGCTCAGCGAACAGTCCTCTGCAAGGACCCCTTCGCCAGCGTCGACGAGCGTGTCGACCGCCTCATCGCGAGCATGTAACCGGCCTTGGCTAGGCTCCGGGAATGACCAGACGAGCCATCGCCATTGCCGGAACCGCCGTCCTCGCCCTCACGCTCGCCGCGTGCGGTCAGCAGACCGACGAGCGGGTCGACGTCCCATCCGGGGCTGCCACTGCCTCGGCCATGGCACCCCTGCCGAGCCAGGATGCGGCCTTGGCGCCGTTCGTCACCGTTGACTGCGTCAGCGGACAGGTCATGCCCGTCGATGCACCTCCCAACGGCACCACGATCGGCGCCGTCACGGCGATCTTCCAGCCCAATGGCGCCCCGGCGATCACCGTGGCAACAGATGCTCAGCCGGCAACCGAGCTCGGCGTGGCCGACATCTCCGAGGGGACCGGCCAGGCCGTCGTGGCGGGGGACTCGCTCACTGTCGACTACTGCGGCGTCGGCCTGGGTGGGCGGACTGTGTTCGACCGTGGTACCCCCGCAACGTTCCCGCTCGACGGCGTGATCGCCGGCTGGCAGCAGGGCCTCGTCGGCATGAAGGTCGGCGGGCAGCGCCTCCTCGTCATCCCGGCCGAGCTCGGCTATGGAGACCAGGGCAACCAGGGGATCGCTCCGGGTGAGACGTTGATCTTCGTGGTCCAGCTCCAGTCCATCGGCTAGCGTCCCCGACCCGACCCACCAACCGAACGACCCCAGGAGAGAGCAATGGCCAGCAAGCCCGAGATCGACTTCCTTGAGGGACCCGCTCCCGATGTGCTGGTGATCACCGACATCATCGTCGGCGATGGTGCTGAGGCCCTCCCCGGTGGCCGAGTCGAGGTCCACTACCTGGGTGTCGACTTCGAGACCGGAGAGCAGTTCGATGCGTCCTGGGATCGCGGCGAGTCCATCACCTTCCCGCTTACCGGGCTGATCGCCGGTTGGCAGGAGGGCATCCCGGGCATGCGCGTCGGCGGACGCCGGCAGCTCGTCATCCCGCCGGCACTCGCCTACGGCGAGGCGGGCACGGGTCATCGCCTGTCGGGCCGCACGCTGGTCTTCGTGATCGACCTCCTGAACGTCGGTTAGCCGACTTGTCGCATGTCGAGCGCACGGAGCGCCTGCTCAACCTGGTGATCTGCCTGATGGACACATCGGTCGCGGTGTCGCGGGCGGATATCGAACGACGGATCCCGGGCTACGACCAGGCCGCGACACCGGCGGCCTTCGAGCGAATGTTCGAGCGCGACAAGGACGAGCTCCGATCGATGGGCATACCCGTCGAGACCGTGACCGAACACAACGGCGAGGTGCTGGGGTATCGCATCCCGCAGGATCGATACGCCCTGGGGCAGATCGACCTCACCATCGAGGAGCGCTCTGCCGTCGCCGTGGCCGCTCAGGTGTGGGGTCAGGCGATCGTCGCACCCGTTGCCGGAGCGGCACTGCGCAAGCTGGAGACGCTGTCAACTGACCCTGATGCATGGACTCCTGCAGACCTGCGGGGCAGTGTCCAGCTGACCGTGAGCGATGGGGCACTGCTGCCCCTGATGGCCGCCCTTCGCCAGGACCGCACGGTCACCTTCCCCTACCGATCGCCCACCGACCCCGAGGCCCGGCCGCGCACGGTCTCGCCGTGGGGCCTGCGGTCGTCCGCTGGCCATTGGTTCCTCGTGGCCTTCGATCACGAACGTTCGGCCGAGCGGACGTTCCGCCTGTCGCGCATCACCGGTCCGGTGGTCATCACCGGGCGCGCGCGGCAGACGCCGCCGCCGGAGTCCTTCGATATCGCCAGCTATGCCATCGGGCCACAGGGAGACGATGTGGCCGCCTTGGCGCAGGTCCGGATCGCCACCGGCCGTGGTGCTTCCGTCCGCAGGCGCGCGATCACCACGGAGGGCGTCGATCCCTGGACAGCCGAGGTGCTCACCATCGGCGGCATCTCGATCGACGACCTCGTCACCGTGATCTGTGGTGCGGGCTCCGACGTTGTTGCCCTCGAACCACCTGAGGTAATTGCCGCCGTGCGCGCGGCCCTCGTCAATTTGAGCGATACCCATCGGGTCGTCATCGCATGAGCGCGACCGCAGGCGATCGACTGACTCGCCTGCTCACCTTGGTGCCGTGGCTCCTCACGCACGATGGAGTGACCATCGGTGAGTGTGCTGAGCACTTCGGAGTGAGCGCCGAGCAGCTCGAGCGCGATCTGTGGCTGCTGGTCGTGTGCGGCGTTCCGGGATACGGCCCAGACCAATTGGTGGACATCGACTTCTGGAACGACGGTGTCATTCATGTCATTGATCCCCAGACGCTCGGCAGGCCACTGCACCTCACCCACGAGGAGGCCCTGAGCCTGCTCATCGCCCTGCGAATGCTTGCTCAACTGCCCGGCATCGTCGACCGCCAGGCCATCGTCACAGCGGCCGCGAAGATCGAGCAGGTCGCGAGTGACTCGGCCTCCGAGAGATTCGTCGCTGTGCAGGTGGGCGTGCCCCCCGAGGTCACCGCGGCGGTGGACAACTCCCTCTCGCAGGGGCTCGACCTGAAACTGCGGTATGCATCGGCAACCCGTGACGAGGTTACGGATCGCACGGTGCAGCCACGGCGACTGCACATCATCGATGGGGTGGCCTACCTCGAGGCATACTGCCTCTCGGCCGAAGCGGTGCGGACCTTCCGACTGGATCGAGTGATCTCAGCGGAGGTCGGCGGACCGTCCGACGTTGCCGTGGAAAGCGTCGAGTCGCCCGTGACGAGCCTGGCGAGCGTGGCGATCCTGATCGTGGGCCCGTCTGCCCGGTGGATCGCGGACGTGCACCACGGACGACTGCTGTCCGAGTCTGCCGACGGTTCGGCTCGCATCGAGCTTCCCCTCCATTCGCTCGAGTGGGCGGTGCACCTGGTGCTGTCGCTGAGAGGGGCCGCGATCGTCGAGGGACCGGCCGATCTGGCGTCCGCCGTGGCGCAGGAAGCTCAGTCCGCGCTCGGGTCGTACCCTTGAGGGGTAACCTAGGACGTCGGCCACTGGGGCCGCTGTCAGTCAAGGAGTAGCGACGTGCCGAACCTGAAGCCTGTCGAGTGGCTCATCATCATCGCCGTCATCGTTCTTCTCTTCGGTGCGAAGCGCCTCCCGGATGCCGCTCGCGGCCTTGGTCGGTCGCTGCGCATCCTGAAGGCGGAGACCAAGGGCCTGGCCGACGATGCACCGGATGCCGATGCCTCCATTGCCCCGCCCGCTGTGCCACCGGCAGCCATCCCCTCCACCCCGGACGTTGCTGCTCCCAAGCCTGAAGGCTCGCCCACGGAGCGGGCCGAGGGCTGACGCGGCACCGGCGCATCCACCATGGCGCTGAAGGAGCAGGAGGCCGAGCAGCCGGCTGCCATGCCGCTCACCGAGCACCTGCGCGAGCTCAGGTCCCGACTGGTCAAGTCCGGCATCGCCATCGGCATCGGCATGGTGATCGGCTGGATGTACTACGACCAGTTGTTCACCTGGCTGAGTGCGCCATTCGCGGGCGCTGTCGACCAGGCGCGTGCTGAAGGCCGTCAGGTCACCCTCGCCCTCACCGGCGTTGCCGATCCCTTCGTCCTTCAGATTCAGATAGCCGCGGTCGCAGGCCTCGTACTGTCGGCACCAGTCTGGCTCTATCAGATCTGGCGATTCGTCACGCCTGGACTCCGCAAGAACGAGCGCCGCTGGGCGATCGGCTTCGCGGCGGTCGCAACACCGCTGTTTCTCGCCGGAGTCCTGCTTGCCTACACCGTGCTTCCGCTGGGCCTGTCGGTTCTGCTGGGATTCACTCCGGACAACGTCGAGAACATCGTGTCGGTCGACCGGTATCTGTCCTTCTTCCTGCGCACGATCCTCGTCTTCGGGATCGGCTTCCTGGTGCCGCTCCTGCTGGTGCTCCTGAACTTCGCCGGGGTGCTGCCAGGGCGGCGCCTGCTCAGCTGGTGGCGGTGGATCATCATCGTCGTACTGGTCTTCGCTGCCGTCGCCACTCCGACCGGCGATCCCATCAACCTCATGCTGTTGGCCGGACCGATCATGCTGCTCGTGGGCGTGGCGGTGGCCGTCATGCTGCTGAACGACCGCAGGCGCGATCGCCGCCGGAAGTCGTCGGGGGAGGACTTCTCCGATCTGGACGATGACGTGATCTCACCCCTGGACACCGCACCATCCCCGGTGGATGAGCCGCCCGTCGATGGGACAACCTGACGTGGGGGGTGAGGTCTACCTCATCGCGAACCCGACCGCTGGTGGGGGCCGCGGCTCGCGCCATGCGAGCCTGGCCGCGAAGGCCCTGAGCGACGCTGGGA
>JAPLBU010000359.1:0-409 GCA_026392575.1 Actinomycetota bacterium
ATGGCACGCTCTACCGCGGCAAGACCGGCCTGGCACGCATGGCGATGGAGGCCAAGGTCCCGATCATCCCCATCGCGATGATCAACACCTTCGAGATCCAGCCGCCCGGGCAGATCCGCCCGAGCATCCGTCGCGTCGGCGTGCGCATCGGTCGGCCGTTGGACTTCACGCGCTACGAGGGCCTGGAGAACGATCGCTTCGTCCTGCGATCCATCACCGACGAGGTGATGTACGAGCTGATGACGCTGTCCGGCCAGGAGTACGTCGACATGTACGCGACGCGTGCCAAGGAGCTCATCGCCCAGGGCTCACCCGCCGACTCCCGCTCCATGGTCCCTGTCCCCGTCAAGGACGAGGACTGAGCTGGTCGCTCGCAAGTTACGCCGACCAGCGCTTACTCCGAGCCACG
>JAPLBU010000359.1:426-2228 GCA_026392575.1 Actinomycetota bacterium
ACTTCTCGTGCATGGCCTGATCGATCGCGCCCGGCTCGAAGACTCCGGACGAGCGACGGGTGCTGGCCAGATCATCCGTCGATTCCCACATCCGCACGCCGAGGCCGGCGAGGAATGCCGCGCCCAGTCCGGTGGTCTGCAACTCGGCTGACCGGTCGACGACGAGCCGCACGGTGTCGGCCTGCAGCTGGCACAGCAGATCATTGGTCGCGGCACCGCCGTCGATCGACAGTCTCGCCAGCGGGACGCCACCGTCGCGGCTCATCAGGTCGACGACATCGCGCACCTGGAAGGCGATTGCTTCGAGGGTCGCGCGGGCGATGTGTGCGCGAGTGGTGCCGCGGGTGATTCCGATGATCAGGCCCCGCGCGGTCGGATCCCACTCCGGCGCACCGAGTCCGGTGAGGGCGGGAACGAAGACAACGCCACCGGAGTCCGGAACGCTCGCGGCCAGAGCCTCGATGTCCGCGGCACTGTCGATGATGCCCAGGCCGTCTCGCAGCCACTGGACGGCAGCGCCCGTGACGAACACCGCCCCCTCGAGGGCGAAGTCGCGGCGGCCGTCCGGGTGGGCGAGGGCGACGGTGGTCAGCAGGCCGTGACCCGAGCGACGGATCTGGTCGCCGGTGTGGACGAGCAGGAAGGAGCCGGTGCCGTAGGTGCACTTTGCCGCGCCGGTGGTGAAGCCGGCCTGGCCGACGAGGGCCGCCTGCTGGTCGCCGGCGATGCCGGTGATCGGCAGGTCGAGGCCGAGGAATGTCCCGGGGTCGGTGCGGGCGAGGGACCCGTAGGACGGCACGACGTCGGGCAGTGCCGACATCGGCACCCCGAACAGCGCGCACAGCTGCTCGCTCCAGTCGCCCGTCTCTAGGTCGTACAGCAGGGTGCGGGAGGCATTGGTGGCATCGGTGATGTGGAACAGCCCGCGCGACATGCGTGCCACGAGATACGAGTCGACCGTGCCGATCGCCGTGCGACCGGACTCGACGCCACTCCAGACATGTGGCTCGTTGGCGCGGATCCAGGCGAGCTTCGTTGCCGAGAAGTACGGATCCAGGCGCAGGCCGGTGTGCTCGGCGACGAACGGCTCGTGGCCGTCCTCGCGCAGTCCCTCGCACATCGCGGACGTCCGGCGGTCCTGCCAGACGATGGCCCGGCGTGGGGAGCCCAGGGTCTCGCGGTCCCACAGACAGACGGTCTCGCGCTGGTTGGTGATGCCGACGGCCACGAGCTCGACGTCGGCGCCCGTGCCGGTGCTCGGGCGGGCGGCCAGGGCGGATAGGGCAATTCGCGTCGCGGCGAGGGTGGCCGACCACATCTCGGCGAGGTCGTGCTCGACCCAGCCGTCGGCGGGCGCCAGCCGCTCGTGGAACTTGAGCAGCATCTCGGAGACCAGGCCCCGCGCTTGTGCCGGCGTGATGTCGCCCGAGGCCAGGTCGCGGTCGAGGTAGGGGCCCAACACCGTGTCGACGCGCCCCGGTCCATTGCCGCCGAACGGGTTCTCGTACATGACGGCAAGGTGCTGGAAGTGGAACGCCTGCAGCGCCTCGTGGAAGCTGCGGGCCGGATGCGCCGGGACGCGCCCGCAGAGGGCGATGAGGCGCTCCAGGCGCGCGCGCTCGTCCGGCTCGGAGTCCGGCAGGCAGGCCTCCATAGCCGCGACGTGGGCTTCGTTCCACGCCAGCACGGCCTCCCATGCGATGGCCGCGCCCTCGTAGAACGGCGCGGGGGCCGGGTCCTCGGCGGCGCGCCGGCGGCACCGGTCGATGAGGGCCTGAACCCCCTGCTCCACGATGAGGCGC
>JAPLBU010000016.1 GCA_026392575.1 Actinomycetota bacterium
GCAGTCGGTCCACGACGAGGAAGTACGACGCATCGATGGCGTCCTCGAGTTCGTCCACGGGAATGGCTCCGTTGAGGGCCAGGCTGTTCCAGCCGCCGCGCGCGAGGTAGGCCATCGGCTTGGCGTCGTCGGGATAGCGGTGCAACCACTCATCCGCCTCGTCGCGATTGGTCCCGCACTTCACGCCGAGCGAGAATCCCTCGCTCATGAAGGCGAAGATGCGGCTGCCCACTTTGGCGACGACGACGTCCTCCCAGGGTTCGTCACGCCAGGCGCCGGGTAGACCCAGGCAGTATGCGAGGGCATCGTCCTGATTCATGTGTCACCCCTCTGGGCCAGCGTTGCACGTGACTGTAGTCGGCGGCGTGTGCGCAAGGATGGGGTTTGTGGCCGTGATCATCTTCTGCGTCGTGGTGGCGCTGCTTGTTCTCTGGCTGCTCCTGCGCGAGCCGTTTGCTGAGTTCCGCAAGCGGCGGCGCGAGCGGGCACGCGAGCGCAAACGACAGTGGCGTCGTGACCGTGAGGCAGCTCGCGCGCAGCGCAGCCAGGAGCGCGCGATGAACCCGGCCAAGGCCGCCGCCCGTAAGGGCCCGCCGCGCTGGCAGCAGGTGGAGAAGAGGCAGGGCGGCAAGTGCTGGCTGTGCGGCACGCGAACGTACGCCGACGACCGTAGGCGGGTTGCTGCAGGTGACGAGCGACTGGGATCCACGTACCCGACGGTCGACTTCGTCGTTCCGATCGGCAGCGGTGGAACGTACGAACTCGACAATGCCCGCATCGCACATCGGCACTGTCATGCGCTGCGGGTGGCGAATCCTGCGCGTACGACCTACGGAGCACCGAAGCGCACGTACTCGGACTGATCGACGTCGGTCGGCTCAGGCCTTCGTGATGACGTAGAACTTCCGCACGGTCTCGTCGACCTGCCAGGTGCCGGTCCAGCCACTCGGATAGTGATGGATGAAGCCCGGACCGAACTCGTGTCGGGTTCCGTCGGCATCGGTGATCACGCCGCTGCCAGCGATGAAGTACATGACCTCGTTGATGCCGACCTTGCTGGAGGCCCACGAGCCGGGGGTGCACTCCCACACGCCGGCCTCGGTCGTGTCGTCCTCGAAGAGGGTGACACTGGACTCCATGGGATTGCCGTCCGTGGCACCGGGCTTGGCCGTTGCCTCGCTGAGCACGGCCGCCTTGGCGTCGTCGATGGTCGCTGTCATGTGTCCTCCTGTGGGCGGGATGTCGCGCGGCCACGATACTCGTGCACGTACGCATCGTGTGGTGAGAAGGAGCTCCGATGACGCGCCCGAGGCCGGACCTGACTGCACATGCTCGCGACGTTGCGCCGCTCTTGCTGGGATCACTCCTCACATCGCGCGTGGGTGGAATCCCCGTCACGGTTCGGATCACCGAGGTTGAGGCGTACGGAGGAGTGGGGCAGGATCCCGGCTCGCATGCGTTCCGTCGCGAGACGCCACGCAACGCCACGATGTTCGGCCCACCGGGTCGCGCCTACGTCTACTTCACCTACGGAATGCACTGGTGCATGAACCTTGTCACGGGGCCGTCGGGCACTGCCGGAGCGGTACTGCTGCGTGCTGGGCAAGTTGTTGCGGGCGTTGATGTTGCGCGCGAGCGTCGTCCATCGGCGCGATCCGACCGGGACTTGGCTCGCGGTCCCGCACGCCTGACCTCGGCGCTCGGCGTGACTGGTGAATGCGACGGCCTGAACCTGTTCGGGACGCGATCACTGCTCCGACTCGCGCTAGCGGAGCCTGTCGAAGTCGAGCACATCGGCGTCACCGCGCGCACGGGTGTTGGCGGCGCGGGCGCTGCAACACCGTGGCGCTTCTACTTGTCTGGGGAGCCGACGGTGAGTCCCTACCGGCCCGCGGCCCGCTGACCTAGGGTCGGCCCATGACGATGGACGAAGAGACCGGCAGCGAGCGGCACATCCTTGAGGCGCACCTCGACCAGAACCGCGCCACGGTGGTGCGCAAGGTCAGCGGCCTGACGTGGGAGCAGGCCACGCGCCGGCTCGGCCCGTCGGCCACGAGCGCGGCGGGAGTCCTCAAGCACCTCATCGATGTAGAGCGGTGGTGGTTCCGTCGCAATCTCGCTGCGCAGGACGACGTTCCGTTCGCGTGGAGCGAAACAGAGGCCGACCTGGAGTTCGAGTTCGGTCCAGACGAGACCCTCGACTCCCTGATCACGGAGTACGGGCAGGCATGCGACGAGAGCCGTGAGGTGGCGGCGCGCTACGAGCTCACCGACCGCATCCGCGCCCCGCGACCCGGTGAGCCCCGCTCGTCGCTGCGCTGGGTCTACGTCCACATGATCGAGGAGGTGGCCCGGCACAACGGGCACCTCGACATCTACCGCGAACTGATCGACGGGCAGACCGACCGCGACTGACGGGTGGGGTCCCATACGGAAGGATGGGGCCGTGTCCACGATCATTGACGAACTGACCTGGCGCGGCCTGATCGCGCAGAGCACCGACCTCGACGCGCTGCGGGCGGCGACCGATCCCGGGCCGATCACGCTGTACTGCGGGTTCGACCCCACTGCGCCGAGCCTGCACCTGGGCAACCTCGTCCAGATCCTCACGGTTCGGCGCTTCCAGCAGCACGGACACCGGCCATTGGCCCTCGTGGGCGGGGCGACGGGACTCATCGGCGACCCGAAGGAGACCGGGGAGCGCACCCTCAAC
>JAPLBU010000437.1:0-3061 GCA_026392575.1 Actinomycetota bacterium
CGGCCGGCGCGATGGCGGCAAGGACCTTCATGGCCTCGGCGACGACCCCGGTGCCAATGCCATCGCCGGGGATGAGGGCAATGTTCAGGGTTCGTGACATGGGACGAAGGGTAGTTGCCGCCGGCTGGCAACCCGCACGCGGATCAGGCATCGTGGAGGCAGGAGGTGCGTGATGGCGAGCAGACACTGGAGCGACCTGTCGGATCGGGAGAAGACGGCCATCCTGGTGATGGTGTCGGTCCAGCTCTCACTGGCCGCGACCGCGTGGATCGATCTGGCCCGGCGGCCGGCGGAGCAGGTCCGTGGGCCCAAACCGGCATGGGCGGCCGCTATCGCCGTGAACTTCGTCGGACCGATCAGTTACTTCGTGTTCGGCCGCCGCCGCTGAGTGCCCCAGAGGACGAGCGCCGCGCAGATGGCAAGGATCAAACAGACCGGAGCCCACACGGCACGCTCAAGGGCGGACGGACTCGCAAGGTTCACGACGATTCCGATGATCGAGTAGATGAGCGCTGCCCAGGTCAGCCCCGTTGCCAGCCGTCGTCGTCCTCCCAGAGGGCCCCAGCCCACGCGGCCAAGCTGCCCGAGGGCGAAAGCCACGACGATGAGCACCGAGACGGCCGCGAACGCCCGTCCGGCGATGGGCAGTGCCCCGTCGGCGTAACCCCCCTGCGTGAACTGCCCCCATGGCGCGCCCGCGATCAGGCCGATCTGGAACAGCACGATCACCATGTCGATGGTGGCTGCCACGATCGCAGCGACTCGAGCCATCACGAGATCACCCGGCGGCAGGGAAGGTGATGGTCAGACCCGCGTGCCCGGCATCGCCGAGCCCGGCCTTGCTTGCCTTGCGCGCGTTCATCCAGGTGATGATCCGCCCCATCAGCCCGTACTTCCCCGAGATGGCCGTCATCGTCGCCTGCGTCTGCGCGGTGTCCTGAAAGCTCACCGTGCCGGCTGCGGACAACGCACCGGGCGTGACCCGACCGCGCATGTCACACGGCGAGACGAGGACGGCCGGGTTGTTGCGAAGCCGCTTCGCCTTGCCTGAGTTCGGGTCGGTGATCACGATCAGGGCATCGCCGCTGCGGGCGAGCCAGACCGGCGTGGCGACGGCCGTGCCGTCCTTGCGATACGTGGTCAGCGAGATGTACTTCGCCGATCCCAGGGTGTCGACTGCAGATGTGGCCATGTCATATATCTACCAGATATAGTGCAGCCATGGCAAGGCAGTCGCAGACGGCAACCGCAGTCCTGGGCGTGCTCTCGATCGAGCCGGCCACGGGTTACGAGATCCGCCAGGCGATGGGCAGCGTGCTCGGCCACTTCTGGCACGAGAGCTTCGGCCAGATCTATCCCTGTCTGGCTGATCTCGAGGCCGACGGGCTGGTGCAGGGCTCCCCCGGCGAGCGTGCCAACTCGCGGCGCTACGAGATCACGGCCGCCGGTCGCGCCCACTTGGCGGGGCTGCTGGCCGAATCACCCGCCCGCCAACCTCCGCGCAACGGCACCCTCCTGCGCGTCTTCTTCGGGCAGGCCCAGCCGCCGGCCGCCCTCGCGGCCCTGCTCGATGCGACCGAGACCCAGGCGCGGAACCGACTGGCCACCTTCGCCGCGATCCGCGCGGACCTCGCCACCGAGGAGGAGCACGTCGAGCACGTCCCCTACTGGACCGCGACCATCCGGGCCGGCGAACTGGCCGCCGAAGCGCAGCTGACATGGGCGGCCGAGACCCGAGCGGCCCTCGCGCCACCTGCTACGCTTCCCGAACCATGACGCCAGCGCTGCTCCTTCGCTGCCGCGACGAGGCCTAGACCACCGGCCTCCTCGTCGCGGGATTCGTCGTTCGCCGGTAACAGCCAAAACGGCTACCAGCCCCAGACGAGATCCCCGAGGAGCACAGATGTCCAGCACGTTCGACCGCACCGTCCCCTATCAGGTGCGAAACACCCAGCAGCCATCCCCCATGTCCTACGGGCGATACGAGCCGTTCGCACCCATCGCCCTGCCCGACCGCACCTGGCCGAGCACCGTCATCACCCAGGCGCCGCGCTGGTGCGCTGTCGACCTGCGCGACGGCAACCAGGCCCTGATCGACCCCATGACCCCTGCCCGCAAGCTGCGGATGTTCAACCTGCTCGTGTCGATGGGCTACAAGGAGCTCGAGGTCGGGTTCCCCTCGGCGTCCCAGACCGACTTCGACTTCGTCCGCATGCTGATCGAGGACGACCTGATTCCTGACGACGTCGTCGTCCAGGTCCTGACCCAGTCGCGCGAGCACCTGATCGAGCGGACGTTCGAGGCCATCAAGGGCGCCGATCAGGCGATCGTCCACCTCTACAACTCCACCTCAACGCTGCAGCGACGCGTCGTCTTCGGCCTCGACCAGGCGGGCATCGTCGACATCGCCGTCCATGGCGCGCAGCTGTGCCAGAAGTACGCCGACCAGGTCGCCAACGAGACCGATGTCTTCTTCGAGTACTCCCCCGAGTCCTACACGGGCACCGAGCTGGAGTTCGCTGTCGAGGTCTGCGACGCCGTCACCGACGTGTGGCAGCCGACTCCCGACCGCAAGGTGATCCTCAACCTGCCCGCCACCGTCGAGATGGCGACCCCGAACATCTACGCCGACTCGATCGAGTGGATGGGCCGCAACCTGGCTCGTCGCGACTCGGTCCTGATCTCACTGCACCCGCACAACGACCGAGGCACGGGCGTCGCGGCAGCCGAACTGGGCTACATGGCCGGTGCGGACCGCATCGAGGGCTGCCTGTTCGGCAACGGCGAGCGCACCGGCAACGTCTGCCTCGTCACGCTGGGCCTGAACCTGTTCAGCCAGGGAGTCGATCCGCAGATCGACTTCACCGACATCGACGAGATCCGACGCACGGTCGAGTACTGCAACCAGATCCCCGTGCACGAGCGTCACCCCTACGGCGGCGACCTCGTCTACACGGCGTTCTCCGGTTCACACCAGGACGCCATCAACAAGGGCCTGAAGATCATGGAGTCGGACGCCGCCGCGGCCGGCGTTCCCGTCGACGACTTCACGTGGGCGGTC
>JAPLBU010000437.1:3071-5015 GCA_026392575.1 Actinomycetota bacterium
CGTGGGCGGTACCCTACCTGCCGATCGACCCGCAGGACGTGGGGCGCCCCCACGAGGCCGTCATCCGCGTCAACTCCCAGTCCGGCAAGGGCGGCGTCGCCTACATCATGCGCACCGAGCACAAGCTCGACCTGCCGCGTCGGCTCCAGATCGAGTTCTCCCAGGTGATCCAGCAGGTCACCGAGTCTGACGGCGGCGAGGTCGGCCCCGGCGAGATGTGGGGAGCATTCTCCGGCGAGTACCTGCCGGACCCGCTGGCTCCCTGGGGTCGCTTCCGCCTCATGGGCGTCAAGCAGGACTCGGCCGTCGACGGTGACACCAACATCGACGTGATCCTCCGGGACGGCACCGAGGAGTTCCAGCTCGGCGGACACGGCAACGGACCCATCGCCGCCTTCTGTGACGCCCTGTCCACGCACGGAGTCGATGTGCGCGTCCTCGACTACGCCGAGCACGCCATGTCGGCCGGCGGTGACGCCAAGGCAGCCTCGTACGTGGAGTGTGCCGTCGACGGCACGGTGCTGTGGGGTGTTGGCATCGACCCCTCCATCACCACCTCGTCACTCAAGGCGATCATCAGCGCCGTGAACCGCGCGGTACGCCAGGCGTGAATCGCACCAGCACCACGGCAGGGCTTGAGATCCTCGAGGCCGTCGTTCCCAACTTCCGCGATGCCGGCGGACTGGCGACGGCCTCGGGACGACCGATGCGCACAAGCGTCATCTACCGATCCTCGTCCCTGTTCGATGTGTCGGAGGCGGCTCAGGAGGCGTTGCTCGCGATCGGGGTGAGCGACGTGTTCGACCTGCGCACCACCGCGGAGGTCGCCCATCGGCCCGATACCCTGCCGCCCGCCATCACTCTCACGGTCGATGACGTCCTTGCCGATCGTCCGCACAGTGGCGCGGCCGGGGTGACATCGCTCATCAACGACCATGTCGACCGCGCGAGTATCGATGACATCAATGCCTCCATCGGTGGGGGGGGTGCCAAGGCGACGATGCTGGAGACCTATCGCCACCTCGTGATGCTGCCCTCCGCACACCGCGGATACCGCCGCCTGCTCACCAGCATCACCAGCAGCGCGGGTGCGTCCGTCATTCACTGCACCGCCGGCAAGGACCGTACGGGCTGGGCCATCGTCGTCCTGCAGCTCGTCGCAGGGGCGGGTATGGACGACATCCTCGACGACTACCTGCTCAGCAACGAGCCGATGCGCCGCGCCTACGGCCCGATGATGGAGGCGTTCGCGGCGGAGGGCGGCGATGCCGAGTCGCTCGCCCACATGATGCTGGTGGAGCCTGGCTACCTGGATGAGGCGCTCACGCTCATGCGAGCGCAGTTCGGTGGCCTCGAGGGGTACCTGGTCACCGGGCTCGGCATGGAGACGTCAGAGATCGACCTGCTGCGCGCGCGCCTCGTCAGCTGAGACGCCTGTCCGCGGGTCAGGAATCGTCGGGGTCCTGGGGTTCCTCGAACTGACTCTGGTACAGCCGGTAGTACGCGCCCTCGGCCTCCATCAGGGCCTCGTGCGTTCCCTGCTCGACAATGCGGCCCTGTTCCAGCACCACGATGACATCGGCGTTTCGGATCGTCGATAGGCGATGCGCGATGACGAAGCTCGTTCGCCCGTGTCGCAGTTCCGCCATCGCCTGTTGGATGAGCACCTCGGTGCGGGTATCCACTGAGCTCGTCGCCTCGTCGAGGATCAGCACCGCGGGATCGGCGAGGAACGCGCGTGCGATCGTCAGGAGCTGACGCTCCCCCGCGCTGATGTTCGAGGCACCCTCCGTCAGCAGCGTCTGGTAGCCGTCGGGCAGGGTGCGAACGAAGTGGTCGACCCGTGCGGCACGTGCTGCCGCCTCGATCTGAGCCTCGGTGGGATCGATGGCACCGTAGGCGATGTTGTCGTGGATGGTGCCCTCGAACAGCCAGGTGTCCTGC
>JAPLBU010000049.1:0-1166 GCA_026392575.1 Actinomycetota bacterium
TGCCGCCCGGTGTGCCGGTCGACTGGCTCGAAGAGAGACCGACATGAGCCCCGTCGCGCACGGCGTGATCGCCCTGCTGCCCGAGGCGTGCACATCCTGCATGATCTGCGTGCGCGAGTGTCCGACCTGGTGCATCTCCATCGACAGCCATGCAGAGCAGGTCAGTGAGCCCGGTGCCCGACGTCCGCGCACCGTCAGCATCCTCGACCGCTTCGCGATCGACTTCGGGCTGTGCATGTACTGCGGCATCTGCATCGACGTCTGCCCATTCGATGCGCTTGAGTGGGCGCCGGCGATCGACAACAGTGCTGCGAACCGCAACGATCTCGTGCACGACACGGAGAGACTGGCTGGCTGGAGGATGCATGACTGAGTCGGAGACCGGACGCGACACGGCGGGCGTGGGTGCACTTGAGCCACTGGCGGAGCGGTCACTCGCAGTGGGGCTCTTCAACCACGTGTGGGAACTGCTCGAACTGCCCGATCGCACGGCCATGCAGGACGATGCGATGGTGCACGCGGCCCATGCGAGTCGGTGGCACTGGGGGCAGGTCGGCAGCCCGCAGCACTGGGCGGTCGGCGAGTGGCAGTGCAGTCGCGTGTACGCGGTTCTCGGGCGGGGCGAGCAGTCGCTTCATCACGCGCTTCGGTGCCTGGCACTCACCGAGGAGTTCCCGATGGATGACTTCGTGGCCGCATCGGCGCATGAGGCGCTGGCCCGTGCCTATGCCGTCAACGGAGACATCGATTCCGCAATTGCCGAGCGAAATGCTGCCTACGCCCTGGCAGTGGAGCTCGAGGACGACGACGATCGCGGTGTCATCGAAGGCGACCTCGGCACCCTGCCGATCTGACGCGGAGTCAGCGGTAGTTGTCGAACTGCACCGCGAAGTCGAGGTCGGCGCCCTTCACGAGCGCCTGCACGGTCTGCAGGTCGTCGCGGCTCTTGCTCGTGACGCGAAGCTCCTCGCCCATGACCTGCGACTTGACCGACTTGGGGCCCTCGTCGCGGATCAGCTTGCCGATCTTCTTCGCCTGCTCCTGATTGATCCCGGCCTTGAAGGTGCCGGCGATCTTGTACTCCTTGCCGGAAGACCGCGGATCCTCGGCCTCAAACGACTTCAGGCTGATGCCGCGCTTGATGATCTTCTCCTGGAACACATCGA
>JAPLBU010000049.1:1180-4638 GCA_026392575.1 Actinomycetota bacterium
TGCCGCCTTGGCGCGCTCCTCGGTGCCGGATGTGATCTCGACGGCGAGCTCGCCCTTCCACTCGATCGTCGTGCCGGTGTTCTTGAAGTCGAAGCGCTGGGCGAGCTCCTTGGCCGCCTGGTTGAGGGCGTTGTCCGCCTCCTGCCGGTCGACCTTGGAAACGATGTCGAAGCTGCTGTCAGCCATGAGTCCTCCTTGGGGAACAGTCGCCCATTGTGCCAGTCGCGGTCAGGACAGGGGCTCGCGCAGCATCGGGGCGGGGAAGGCGGGGGTGGGCAGGTCGATCTCGCGGGCCAGCCGATGACCGTCGAAGACTGCCTCTGAGATCCAGCGAGGAGCTGCCGCATCGCCGATGAGGTACACCGCGGAGATCCCGTTCGCGGCCAATCGATCCGGATCTGACATCAGCTCCCGATACAGCCCATCGGTGGGCACCTGATGGGTAACCAGCACGAGATCGTCGGCCTCGAGGGTGATGTCGTCGCCGAACTCGGTCCGCGCTTCGATGAGACCCGCCGACCGACCGGTGATGGTGATGCCCGNNGACGTCGTGCAGGTGCTGACGGAGCATCGGTCCTTCGAGACCGCCGTCGGACATGGGTGACACCACGGGGTGTGTCGTGACGAGCTGCACGTCGAAGCCCTCCAGGGCGAGCAGTTCGGCGATGCCGGGGCCCACGTAGTAGCCGTCGCAGTCGTAGACGACGACGCGATGACCGGCCGGCCGGGCCCCGTCCATGACCTGCTCCGGCGTGAGTGCATCGTCGATGCCGGTGATGAGATCGTCGGTGTCCGGCTGGCTGCCGTCACCCGCCCACCGGCTTCCGGTGGCGATGACGACGAGGTCGGCTCCGTAGTCGAGGACGTCAGCGGCTGACAGTTCGCGACCGGTGATCACCTCGACGTTGGGCAGTTGGTTCAGTTGCGTCACCCGCCAGTCGGTGATGCGTCCCCAGTCGCCGAGGGTGGGCAGGCGACGGGTCCAGCGGAGTCGCCCGCCGATCGCGTCCTCGCGGTCGGCCAGGTGGACGGCCTCGAACCCCCGGCGAGCGAGCACCATCGCGCACTCCATGCCGGCCGGTCCGGCACCGACGACGAGCACGGCGCGATCCGGGTCGTCGGTGGGCGGGAACTTCTCGGGATGCCAGCCGCGGCGGTACTCCTCGCCGGCCGTCGCGTTCTGGATGCACCCGATGTGCGTATGCACCTCCTCGCGGTGGATGCACACATTCGAACCCGTGCACTCGCGGATGTCGCCGAGTCGCCCTTCGGCAATCTTGTTGGGCAGGAACGGATCGGCGATGGCTGGGCGGGCTGCGCCGATCAGGTCGAAGGCCCCGGACCTGATGATCTGTGCCATCTGATCCGGGTTGGTGTAGCGCCCGACGCCGACGATCGGCTTGGCCGTGGCCTCGCGGGCTCGGCTGGTCCAGGGCAGTTGGTGGCCCTCGGGGTAGTAGCGCGATGTGCCGGAATCCTCCGGCCAGGAGCCGACCGTGACGTCGAAGAGGTCGATGAGGGGATCGATCAGCTGGACGAACTCGAGCATCTCGTCGATGTGCACTCCCTCGACCTCCTCGCGACCGTCGAGGCAGATGCGCGTCGCGATGGCGCAGTCGGCGCCGATCTCCGCACGCACGCGCTCGAGGATCTCGCGCTGGAAACGGGCGCGGTTCTCGAGCGATCCGCCGTACGCATCGGTGCGCCTGTTGTAGTGCGTGGAGAGGAACTGGGTCATCAGGTACCCGTGCGCGCCGTACACGTAGACGATGTCGAAGCCGACGTCGCGTGCCCGCTTGGCAGCCTCGACGAAGTCGTTCTGCACCCGGGCTATGTCGTCGAGTGTCATCTCTCGCGGCATCGATCCCCATTCGGATCCCGCTGGTCGCTGGCTCGGGGAGATGCGCGTGTGACGGGTGCTGACGTTCTTGCTGTCGCGGCCGCCGTGGTACAACTCGATGCCGACAAGTGAGCCGAATGCGTGGACGGCCTCGACGGTGTGCCGCAGGGCCTGGGCATCGCGGTCGTCGCGGATGTTGGCCGCGATGTGGGGGACCTCCTCCGCGTCGGCCGAGACGGGGGAGTACTCGACGCAGACGCCGCCCCAGCCGCCTTCAGCCTTGATCGCGCGGAAGGCCGCCTGGCTACCGGGCTTGACGGAGCCGAAGCCGGAGGCATGTGGGACCTGGTAGAACCGGTTGGGCAGCACCTTCGGCCCGATCGGTACCGGCTCGAAGAGGATGGCGTGCCGTGGATCCATCATGATGCGTCGCTGCCCGTCATCGGACCATTGTGTCGGTCCGTGTATCGTTCTGCAGGCATCACGGCAGGTTGCCCGAGCGGCCAATGGGAGCGGACTGTAAATCCGCCGGCTTACGCCTCCGAAGGTTCGAATCCTTCACCTGCCACGCATGCTGTGGGGCCGTTCCCGACGGTCCTCCTCGATGGCGTCGGTGGGGCCGTGGTGATCGACCCCGCCTGGGACCCCGACGAGTTGGCGGCCATTCCGGCGGACCTTGCGGTTCTGGGAGTGCGCTGCGTAGCCGGCCTGGCCACGCACGAGCACTACGACCACGTGCTGTGGCACCCGGACCTCGGCGAGGTGCCGCGCTTTTCCAGCCCGGGCACCGTCGCGCATCTGTCACAGGATCGTGACGTCCTGCTGGCGCCACTGGCCGAGTTCCTGACGCCGGACCTCATCGCGATCGCCGGCCGCCTTGAGCCGCTCGCCGACGGCTCGCTGCCCTGGGCCGGGCCCGCTGCTCGCGTGGTGGTCCACGATGCGCATGCACCGGCTCATCTGGCGCTCCTCATAGAGGAACCCGGGATCCTGGTCGCCGGCGACATGCTCAGTGATGTCGAACTGCCGATGCCGGCGCAGGACGATGTGACGCTCGAGACGTACCTGACTGGTCTCGAGCGACTGGTGGGCACGGTCAGCGCTGCGCGCGTGCTGATCCCCGGTCACGGCACCCCGACAACGCATCCGATGGCACGCATGGATGCCGACCGTCGCTACCTCGCTGACCTGCTGGCCGGACGGGCGAGCGACGATCCGCGCATCTCCGACCCGGAGAACGCCGACCTGCACATCGCCAATCTCGCCCGGGCGCGACTCACTCGCTAGCGGGATCCGAGGGCGGCCAGAGCCGCAAGCGCATCGGCCATGCGATCGGCAGGCACCAGCAGATGATCGTGGAAGTAGCCGGCAATGACATTGCAGCTGATGCCAGCATCGGCCAGAGCCGTGCTGACGGCCGCCGTCAGGCCAACTGCCGCGAGTGCCGAGTGCACCTCGAGGGTGAGCCAACCGGCAACAAAGTCGAAGGGCCAGCCCTGCTCCTCGGCCGTCTCGCGACGGACGACGCACGTGACGCCCTCATCCTCGACGATGATTGCGAAACACTCGACATCCGGAGTTGCGGTCAGCGGGATGAAGACGAACTCCCCGTCGCGAA
>JAPLBU010000325.1 GCA_026392575.1 Actinomycetota bacterium
TCCACATTCATCGATGGGGGCTCGGGACCTAGGTCCCGAGCCCCCATCGATGAATGTGGAGCTACGAATCAGTACGCAGGCTTGTCTGGCTCGATCTGGTTGACCCACGCGAGAATGCCGCCGCCGACGTGGATCGCATCCGCGTAGCCGGCACCCTTGACGACCGCCAGAGCCTCCGCAGACCGGCCACCGACCTTGCAGTGCAGAACGATCCGCTTGTCGGTGGGCAGCTTCTCGAGCGCCGACCCATCGAGGAACTCGCCCTTCGGGATGAGAATCGCTCCCTCGATGCTGACGATCTCGTACTCGCCCGGCTCGCGAACGTCGATCAGGACGAAGTCCTCCTCGCCCGCTGCCCGCGCGTCGAGCATGCGCTTGAGCTCATGCACCGAGATGGTGGAGTCCCTCGCCGCGTCTGCCGCCTCGTCGGAGATCGTTCCGCAGAAGGCCTCGTAGTCGATCAACTCGGTGACGGTTGCGTGCTCGCCGCAGACCGCGCAGTTCGGATCCTTGCGGATCTTCACCTGGCGGTATGTCATCTCGAGTGCGTCGTAGACCATCAACCGGCCGAGCAGCGTGTCGCCAATGCCGGTGAGGAGCTTGATCGCCTCGGTGACCTGGATGGATCCGATGGATGCGCAGAGCACACCGAGTACGCCACCCTCAGCGCACGACGGCACCATGCCGGGCGGCGGGGGCTCGGGGTACAGGCAGCGGTAGCAGGGACCGTGCTCCGCCCAGAAGACGCTGGCCTGGCCGTCGAAGCGGTAGATGGAGCCCCACACATATGGCTTGCCCAGCAGTACGCACGCATCGTTGACGAGGTAGCGCGTGGCGAAGTTGTCGGTGCCGTCGACGATCAGGTCGTACTGCGCGAACAGTTCGAACACATTCGACGAGTCGAGGCGATCGGTGTGCAGGTTGACCGTGACGTAGGGGTTGATCTCCAGCACGCTGTCGCGCGCGCTATCCGCCTTAGGGCGACCGATGTCGCTCTGACCGTGGATGATCTGGCGCTGCAGGTTGCTCTCGGCGACCGTGTCGAACTCGACGATCCCGAGCGTGCCGACACCGGCGGCGGGGAGGTACATCAGCGCGGGGCTCCCGAGGCCACCCGCACCGACACAGAGCACCTTGGCGTTCTTCAGCCGCTTCTGCCCCGCCATGCCCACATCGGGGATGATCAGGTGGCGGCTGTACCGACGGACCTCGTCGACCGACAGGGACTCCGCAGGCTCGACAAGCGGGGGCAGGCGCACAGTTACTCCAGGGCTCGGGGTCGTTGACCGACAGTATCCGTCGGGCCCATCACGCCAATCCGGCGCTCCCGTTCCTGCGAACCCCTCGCAGAAGCCCCCGTCTCCACCCGCGCATCAGCACGGAATCTGCGCCACATTGGGCATATGACCACACCGCCCAACGGGCTCGCACCCGCCACCATCGCCGTCCATGCCGGTCGCGAGGGCCTCCGCAGCCTCGGGGTCCACGCGCTGCCAATCGACCTCTCGACGACCTCACCGATGCCGAGCATCGCGGCCGGTGGCGAGGCGTACGACCTGCTCGCAAGCGGTGCCCACCTGCCCGAGGGCATGTCTCCCATCTATCGGCGGGCATGGAACAGTACGGTGGCACGCTTCGAGGACGCCATGGCTTCGCTTGAGACTCCCCTCGATCGGCCCGACAGTGTCGAGGCCGTCGCTTTCGCCAGCGGCATGGCCGCGATGACGACCACCCTGCTGTCTCGCGTCGCGGCCGGCCTGCCGCACATCGTCGCCGTGCGCCCGCTCTATGGCGGCACCGACGCGCTGCTCGCGAGCGGGCTGCTGGGCACGTCCGTGACATGGTCCGACGCACATGAGGTCGCCAGCGCAGTCCGTCCGGAGACTGCAGCAGCCGTTGGCCCTCGGTGCCGCCTACTCTTTGCACAGCGCAACGAAGTACATCGGCGGCCACGGCGATGCGATGGGTGGGGTCGTGGCCACCAGCACCGAGCGGGCCGCTCAACTCCGTCCGATCCGCACGATCACCGGTGCCGTGATGGATCCGTGGACCGCCTACCTCCTCCACCGGGGCATCGCCACTCTGCCCGTGCGCATGCACGCACAGCAGGCCAACGCTGGCATCGTGGCTCGGTGGCTGACAGAGCAGCCGCAGGTGACGCGAGTGTTCTACCCGGGACTGCCGGGGGCCGACCCCGCCGGACTCGTCGGAACGCAGATGTCCGGACCAGGCGCGATGGTGTCCTTCGAACTGGCAGGCGGGCTGGCTGCAGCGGAGGCGTTCTGCGCCGCACTGAACCTGATCACCCATGCCGTCTCCCTCGGGGGCATCGACACGCTGATCCAGCATCCCGCTGCGCTCACCCACCGGCCCGTCGACGCGACGGCCCGACCCAGCGAGGGCATCCTGCGACTGTCGATCGGTCTCGAGGCACCCGTCGACGTCATCACCGACCTGTCCAGAGGGATGCGCGCCGTAGCAGCCCAATAGCCGCAGCCCTCTTTCGCGAGTGGCCCGTTGTGGGGGTCTCCGGACGCCGGAACACCCCCACAACGGGCCGCTCGTGGGCCGCTAGGAGTCAGCGCCCGCCGAGGTCGTGCCCTGAGCCACCAGGTTGCGCATCGCCCGCAGGGCCACGGACAGGGTCGCGAGGTCCGGGTTGTCAACCGCCGCGATGTCTTCGAGCGTCGTGCGTGCCCGGGCGACCCCCTCGAGATGCGTCTGCTCCCACTGGGTGAGCCGCTCGATGGGCGCGAGGTCATGGGGCGTCGAACGCAGGATCCTCGACGTCAGGCCCGCAACGACGGCGTATAGATCACTGCGCAGTGCCTGCCTCGCCAGCGCGCTCCAGCGGTCGCCTCGCGGCAGATCGGTGATGCGGACAAGAGTGCGATCGATGTCATAGCGCTCGGAGATCGTGAAGTAGAGCGGCACGACGGTGTCGGCACTCTCTCCCGTGCGCACGCAGATATCCGTGATGTCGAGCAGCGCAAATACATCCAGAGCCGCAGCCGTCCGACGCGCCAGGTCCTCCGGGGCTCCGGCACTCTCGAATCGCTGGGTGAGCCGTTCGAATCGCTCGCGCTCCTTGCCCAGGAGATGTGTCGGAACGGCGTGGGCACGATCGTGCACCACTGCGCCGAACCTATCGATCTCGCCCTGCACGTCGAGCGCCCCGCCGCGCGTCTGGAGGAACCACCGCGTAGCCCGGTCGAGCAGCCGGCGGGTCTCCAGGTGCAGGGTGGTCTGGGCTGTCGTTGGGATGACGTTGTCCTGGGAATTGATGTCCTGCCAGACCGTGGCGATGCTGAAGATCTCGATAGCCGCCCAGGCCGCGCGGACAACCTCGACCGCACTCGCACCCGTCTCCTCCATCGCACGGAAGACGAAGGAGATGCCAGCCATGTTGATCAACCGGTTGACGGTGACGGTGCTGATGATCTGCCGGCGCAGCTGATGCCGGTTGATGGCATTGCCGAACTCTGCCGACAGTGCCGGCGGGAAATAGCCGGTCAGGGCCTTGGCGAAGTACGGCTCGTCCGCCAGACTCGATGCGTTCAGCTCAGCCGTCAGCCAGATCTTCGAGTACGCGAGCAGGACGGACAACTCAGGTGACGTCAGGCCGTCACCCGCCATGCGGCGCACGCGCAGTTCCTCGTCATCGGGCAGGAACTCAAGCGCCCGATCAAGCACACCGAGTCGCTCGAGTTCGCGGATCATCCGCTGATGAACGTTGATCAGACCCGGTGCGCCTGCCCGCGCATTCCCGAGGACGACGTTCTGGCCGTAGTTGTCCTCCAGCACCTGGTCTGCAACGACGTCGGTCATGTCGGCGAGGAGGGCATGGCGTGCATCGCGAGCCAGCGAGCCTGAGCGCACCAGGCCATCCAGCAGAATCTTGATGTTGACGCCTCCACCCGGCCCAGTTGGGTCATGCCCAGGTTTCCGCCCTCGCCGATCACGCGACATCGCAGATCCGATCCATTGACCCGGATCCGGTCGTTCGCCTTGTCGCCGACATCGGCATTCGTCTCGGTCTGCGATTTCACGTAGGTGCCGATCCCACCGTTCCAGAGCAGGTCGATGGGTGCCTTCAGCGCGACACGCATGAGCTCGTCGGGAGTCAGGCTCGCGACGTCAACGGCGATCCCCAGCGCCTCGGCCATCTGCGGGGTTATGTCGATGGACTTCAGGGACCGGGCGAACACGCCGCCGCCCTCGGAGATCAGCGAGGTGTCGTAGTCACCCCAGGAGGATCGCGGCAGGTCGAAGATGCGACGCCGCTCCGCGAACGACGTCGCAGCCTCGGGGCTGGGATCAATGAAGACACGGGCCGTGATACCCATGACCTTGTGGTCGTAGCCGACGGAACCACCGGATGCGAACGCATCACCAAGCCAGAAGCCGTACTCGGCCGAGATGGAGTTCGCGAGATCGGAGAACGTCGCTGTTCCCTTGTCTGCCGCTACGACCAGGTAGGGATCGTCGCCGTCATGCCGGACCACGTCGCGCGGCGGAACGATGGCACCATCGACGAGATTGTCGGTGATGTCGAGCATCGACATGATGAACTCGCGGTAGGCCGCCTTGCCTTCCTTGAGCCATGCGTCGCGGTCGACGGACGGGTCTGGGAGCCGCTTGGCATAGAAGCCGCCCTTCGCACCGACCGGCACGATGACGGAGTTCTTGACCTCCTGCGCCTTGACCAGGCCCAGGATCTCCGTACGGAAGTCCTCCTGCCGATCGCTCCACCGAAGGCCGCCTCGGGCGACCGCCCCGAACCTCAGGTGAACGCCCTCGACCCGCGGCGCATAGACCCAGATCTCATATTGCGGGCGCGGCAGCGGCAGGTCGGGAATGCTCCGCGGGTCGAACTTGAAGGCGACGGACGAGCGGTCGATGCCGTCGTCATCCACCTGGAAGTAGTTGGTGCGCAAGGTTGCCTGGATCATCGCCAGGAAGGTCCGAAGGATGCGGTCCTGGTCGAGGCTGGCGACGGAGTCGAGTGCCTCCTCGATCTCCTCGACCAGAGCAGCCTCCGCCTGCGGTCGACCGTCGATCTCACCCGGCGCGAAACGCGTCTCGAACAGCTGGACGAGCAACCGCGTGATGCCGGCGTTGCCGACCACGACATTCTCAAGGAAGCTCTGGCTGAAGGTCGATCCGATCTGGCGCATGTATCGGGAGTACGCACGCAGCACTAGGGCCTGACGCCAGCGGAGCCCACCACGAGTGATCAGGGAGTTGAAGCCGTCGACGCCGCACCGGTCGTTCCACGTGGCGGCGAACGCCTCCTCGAACCGCTCCGACAACGAGGCGCGGTCGGCGATCTCACCAGCCGGCAGTCGCATCCCGAAGTCGAGGATCCACGCCGGCTCCTTGAGGGCCCGCCCGATCTCGTAGGGGTACTCGTCGACGACATCGACGCCCATCGATTGGAGGATGGGCAGCACGCGGGAAAGCGACATGGCCGGACCGACCCGGGTGATCTTCAACCGCAGGTCCTCCCGGTCGCCGTTCGGCGGCTGGAAGATCTCAAGGGACAGCTCGCCCGGCTCCAACGCCTCGATGACCAGGACGTCGTTGACTCCTCGGGCGGGGCCGAAGTCCTCCTTGTATGCCTCCGGGAAGGCATTGGCATACGTGCGGATGAGGGGCGTGGCTGCCGACTCCCCCACACGAGTTGCGAGATTCGACATGAAGTCGTCCTGCCAGCTGCGGGTTGCCGCAGCCACCTGCAACTCGAGGTCGTGCTCATCAATCTCCGGCAGGCCCTGACCCAGCGGCACGCGGATGACGAAGTGCAGCCGCGCAAGCACCGACTCCGAGACCCGGGCGGTGTAGTCGACTGAGACGCCACCGAGCGCCGCCATCAGGAGGCGTTCCACTCGCACCCGTGCCTGAGTGGTGTAGCGGTCACGGGGCAGGTACACCAGGCAGGACATGAACCGGCCGTAGTCGTCCGGGCGCAGATAGAGCTTGGTATGCCGCCGCTCCTGCAGGTGCAACACCGACTGGGCGATCTCCCTCAGCTGGGAGTCGTGGGTCTGGAACAGCTCGTCGCGCGGGTACGTCTCCAGGAACTGCAGCAGGTCCTTCGCATCATGCGAGCCCGCGACATAGTCGAGGCTGGCCTCCAGGTGCGCGGCCTTCATCCGCAGGATCGGGATATCCAGGATGCTCTGCGTGTAGGCACTCGACGAGTACAGGCCCAGGAACCGTCGCTCCCCGGTCACGCGACCGTTGGAGTCGAAGGACTTGACGCCGATGTAGTCGAGGTAGACGGAGCGGTGAACGGTCGAACGAGTATTGGCCTTGCTGAGCACCAGAAGTTCGGGCTCGCGTGCGAGTGCACGGACGGCCGGCGGCAGGGCCGCGAAACTCTGCGAGACACCTGTGGGCGATGGCTCCTGCGTCTCCGGGCTGAGGATGCCGAGACCGGTACCGTCGATCGGCCGAGCTGCTCCAGCGAGTACTCGCGGTGGCCGAGGAAGGTCAGGTTGTCGTCGGCGAGCCAGCGAAGCAGATCGACGCCCTCGTCGACCATCTCCTGAGGCAGTCCCGGCGGCTGATGCGCACTGATCTCCTCGGCGATGACCAGTGCGCGCGAACGCATCGAGCTCCAGTCGCGCACCGCGAGTCGCACATCGAGCAGTACCGCGCTGATGCCCTCCGCCAGCGCCGCGGCAGAACCCTCGGAGTAGTCATGCTCTATCTCGATCCACATCCACGACTCGGCCAGGGTGCCCTCGGGTCGTACGTCGTCCACATCGATGTCGAGGATCTCCAGGAGCCGGCCATCCGCATCACGGCGGACGACAAGTTGCGGGTGAACGACCAGGTGAAGGGCGAGTCCCGCAACACCGAGGGCGTTGGTGACGGAGTCGACGAGGAATGGCATGTCATCGGTGACGACCTGCAGCGCCGAGTCACTCGAGTCATTGGCACCGCTGGTCCGCACGAGCGCCTCGCCCGCGGGCCGCAGTCGGGCGAAGTCGATCAGATCCGCCGCGTGCCGAGCCAGATCGGCGAGGGGATGGCTGGAGATGTCCTCCTCGGCCAGATACCGCACGAACCGGGTCGTCAGCAGCCGAACCTGGGGGTCGGCAATCGCCGCCAGGTAGCCCTGGATCGCCTCGTTCGGACCAGTGGCCACGTGATCGCCTCTTCACACGACAGCAGGGCCGCCGAACGCCCTGAGGGCCGCACGCCGTTGTGTGACCCTCGGTAAAGGTAGTCGTCCAGATCGCCCGGTGTGTCGCGATTCGGACTCCACTGCGGATGGCGGAGTACGGGATGCCTGTCCGGGCCGGACCGGCCTCCGGCATGATGGCCGCCAGGACCCGACTCACGCGGCTCACCGCGGGAATGGACGACTGGTGGCGACCCAACTGGACTACGAGCAGGACTTCGCGGCCGACCCGAAGACCGTGCTGGCGATGCTGCAGGATCCGGCCTACGTCCAGGTGAAGGGCGAGCGAACGGGGTCGTACGACATCACGGTCGACGTCGCTGAGGCCGACGGCGGCGGAGTCGCGGTCACGTGTACGCGCTCGATGCCTGCTGAGGTCCCGTCCTACGCCGCGCCGTTCGTCGGCGACACCATCACGATCACCGAGGTGCAGACCTGGGGCCCGCCGGACGCCGACGGGTCGGCAGCCGCTGTCGTGACCGTCGAATTCAACTCCCCCATCAGCTACCACGGGACCATCAACCTCGCCGCCGGGCCAGACGGCACCAAGGTGAGCAACTCGGGGTCATTCAAGGCGAGCGTCCCGTTCGTGGGCGGCAAGGTCGAACGCGTCGCGGCCGACCAGACCGAGCGCTATCTGGCCAAGGAGGTCACGGTCGGCAGCGAGTGGCTCGCACGCTGACCGTACATGGCGTCGACGTGTGTCGTCCATCAGGTTCGCGCCGATCGCAGCAAGGTCCTCAGGCCCGGGGCCTAGCATTCGCACCTGCACTCCGGCCGCGCGGACGATCGCCGCCTCGCTTCGTGCAGCCTTGGTGACCTCGGCACGCCAGCGCCGCTCGAGCCGCGCCGCGACGTTCGTCGGCCGGTCCATCGAGAAGGACACCATGGGTGCCACCACGTACACCTCGTCGAGTCCGGCATGCGCCACGACGTCGATCGAGGTCGCTGACACCGCGCCGCCATCGACATAGGTGTGCCCGTTGATCATCACGGGGGCGAACCAACCGGGGATCGCGCACGATGCCATCACTGCGCTGGACAGCGCGGCAACAGGAGCGCCTGGGCGGCCGAAGACGACCCTCTTGCCGTCCTCGTAGTCCATCGCGACAATCCACACTCCGCGATGCGGGGACCATTCCCCCATAGGTGTCACGGCGTCGATCAGGTGGCCGAACCGTTCGAGGCTGCGCGTGCCTTCCGGCATGAAGGCAGAGAGCACGGTGGTCGCGGGCAGCTGTCCGATGCGCCGCAGGCTGGATCCCACCAATCGCGGTGATCCCGGGCCGAGGAACTTCGGGAGTCCGGGCCGACGTCCGCCCGTGGCCTGAACCGGGTCGAAGTCGTAGCCGGCCAACGGTCCGTCGGCCACGGCGACGTCGATGTAGTGGTGACGGAGCTGCTCGACCGTGACGCCGGCACCGATGAGTGCTGCGAGGACCGAGCCGGCCGACGTTCCGACGATCACATCGGCATCGGCAACGCGGAACCCGTGCTGCTGCTCCAGCGCCGCGAGGGCCCCGACCGCCCACGTGCCGCCGAGGACGCCGCCGCCGCCGAGTACCAGCCCCCGACGAGGAGTACGCGCGACGGCGCCGGTCATGAGGCTCCCTGGGCCTTCGGCTTCTTCGGTGAGCGCTTGGTACCCCCATCGACCACCCGCAGCGTGCGGACCGACTGCTCGCTGCGGGCCATCAGTTCGTCACGCGAGTCATGCAGGCAGGTCACCAGCAGGGCGAGATCGGGCAGGGCGTCGCGGTCGGCGTACAGCCCGAGGTAGACACCGCCGTCGTAGGAGATCAGGCCGATGCTGAGAGCCTGGTTCTTCGTCAGTGGCACGACGGGGTAGGCGGCGAGCATGCGTGATCCCGCCGCGTACAGCGGGTGCTGCGGTCCCGGCACATTGGTGATGACGAGATTGAAGAGGCGATGCGACATCGTCGATCCGACGCGCGCGCCGAGCGCGTGCAGGGTCGGCGGGCCGAAGCCGGCGATATTGACGATCGAGTCGGCGCCGACGAACTGGTTGCCCGCCTCCAACTGCGCCAGTTGATAGCTGAGCTGCTGGAGTCGGACGGCGGGATCCTGCTCGCCCACGGGCAGTTCGACGAGGGTCGCGGAGACCCGGTTCCCTCCTGCGTGACCGGATGTGAGCGACGGCACGGCAATACTGATGGGAAGCATGGCCTTCAGCACATCGCCCTGGGCCACCCCGACACCGCGTGCCTGCAGCCACGCGCGCAGCGCACCAGTGATCACCGCCAGGATCGTGTCGTTGACGGTTCCGCCGAGCGCGGCGCGCACACTCTTGAGGTCCTCGAGCGACAGGTCGACCGTCGCGAACCGACGCTGCTCGCCGATCGGCACGTTCAGCGGGCTGGCCGCCGGCGGACGAGCCACCGCCAGCGCTGCCGAGAGCAGGCCACCGGCCCGCTCGCCGATGTGCGCGGCCGTGCGCGACAGGTCACCGACGGTTTCACGCACTGCCTCGAACGCCGCGGCCGGGCGGGTGGTGAGCTCCGTGAACGCCTGTGCCAGCAGTTCGACGTCGCTGGGCTCCTGACGGGGTCGCCAGCTGTCGCCCGTGACGACGGCTGTCTCCTCGGTGCTGTCGAGCATGACCTGCGCGATGTCGACCGCGGACAGGCCATCGACCAGCGACTCGTGGCTCTTGCTGACGATGGCGAAGCTGCCGTCGGACAGGCCCTCGACCAGGTACATCTCCCACAACGGGCGACTGCGGTCGAGCGGACGACTCATCAGCCGTGCGACCAGCTCGTTGAGCTGCTCGCGGGACCCGGGCTTGGGAAGCGCCGAACGACGAACGTGGTAGGTGACGTCGAAGCGCTCGTCATCGACCCACACGGGCCGAGCCAGGCCGAACGGCACATCGCGAACGCGCTGGCGATAGCGCGGCACGAAGGGGATGCGCTGCTTGATCAGGCGGACGAGCCGTTCGTGATCGAACCCGCCCGCGGGCGGAGTGAAGATGGCGACGCCACCGGCATGCATCGGGGTGCTGGCGTGCTCCATGAACAGGAAGGACGCGTCGAGGGCGGACATGCGACTCGGCATGCGAACTCCCCTCGATCGGGCGACCACCTCCGGTCGACACCGGTGCTAATCACCAGTATCCATCCTGACACGGCAACTATCCTGATACGGCAACCCTGGCCAACCCCTTCATCGCAGCCCGGATCCGCGATCTGCGCGCTCCCTCCCCCAACGATCGACCATCCCGCCAGCAGGCAGCGAGGGCTCGCGGGTCCGCTGGGAGGGGGTGGACGGGCGCTGTCACTCCGCAGCCAGCCAGCACCTCCCGCCAGGCCCGATCACTGCCGCGGGCCCGGTTGCGCACGAGGGTCACGCCGACACCGCCCGTCCGCGCACGCAGGTCCGGCCATGCCCCGGCGACCCTGGCGGCCCCGACCACCCCGCTATCCGCGACTGCCAGGACGTGGTCGGCTGCCGCGAGGGCAGTCAGTGCCGCGCCATTGCGTCGTCGTGCCCAGGCACCAGGCGCGTCGTCGTCCTCCAGACAGAAGCCGATGTCGACGACCGTGACGTCATAGGCGGTGCGGCACGTCTCCCATACGCGCTCGAGGGCGGCGGGCCGAAGGTCCGGCCACTGCACCGTCGTCGGCAGTCCCCCGAGAATGTGCCAGCTGCCGCGGACCTGTCGTGCACAGGCGCGCAGGATGCTGTCGGTGAGGGAGCCGTTGTCGGCATGTCGACAGGCGATGAGCAGGCCGCTCGTCTCCTCAACGATGCCCAAGGACATCGTGACGGAGGGCGCGTACGTGTCTGCATCGACGAGACAGACACGCCTACCCGACTCGGCCAGCGCCTCCGCAACACCGGTCGCCACCGTGGTGCGCCCGGGCGAGCCCATGGCTCCCCACACCGCAATGATCCGGCCCACGGCGAGCTCCGCGACGATCTCCACGGGGAAATCCTCTGCGGCTGGCTCCCAGCAGCCGGTCGGCCAGACACCCGTGCCCGGCACCTGACCCGATGCGCCCGTCAGCGCCTCACCGAGCACTCGCAATGTCGCATCAGCGGCCGGTCCGGCCCGGATGACGCGGCTTATCCCCACACTGGCCAGTCGTTCCGCATCGGGCTCACCACCGACGAGCCCGATGATCACGCGCGGGGGTGCCCCAGCGGAAGGGCCAGACAGTCGCTCGACGAGATCGGCCGACAACCGCGGCAGCCCCGCTGACACGACGACGGCCGCGGACGGCTCGGTTGCTCCTGCGGCCAGCAGATCGACTCCGTCGACACACCGCCGCAGCACCCTGTCGCTCGCGCCCGCGACGAGCTGCTGCTCCTGCGGTAGTTCTGGAACGGCGAGCAGTATTCCGATCACGACCGCACCTGCTGACTGGCCAGCGGCACGGCGACGAGATCCGTCACTCCCGACCGACTGGCGGCAATTACTGCGGGCACATCATCGGCCGGCACCGCAAGAACGACCCCGAGCTCGCCACTGATCCCGACATCGGACCCGGCTAGTGCGGTCACGCGCACGGTGGCGAGCACCAGGCTCGGGGCTGCGTCGACCTGCGCATCGGCCGATGCTGCATCGCGCGCGGTCGACCACATGTCGACGATGTCGCCCGCCTGCAGCCCGGCGGGTGCATGCATCGGGTCGACCGGAATCGTGACCTCACGCGTCGCTGCTGCGGCAGGCAGCGTCAACGCCGCGCGCGGCAGGAGTTCGCCAGCCTGCACCGGCCAACGCAGCACCCCGGCGGCATCGACATCCGACCCGACGTAACGATCCCCGGCGACGTTTCGGCTGACGGCAACGGGCTCGAGGTCGACAGGCGGCGATCCGGCGGACAGGTCACGGCTCGCGCGCCACACGGTGACCGTGTCGTCTCCCACCGACAGGAGCGTCGCGCCGGCGGCCATCGACACCACGAGCAGTGCCACGCCCGCCCACAGTCGCAGGTCGCCGATCCGCGCCCGTTGGAGTCGGCGCGCGGGCGGGACCGATGAACCCGATGAACCCGATGAACCCGAGCCTGATTGCGTTGCTCTCCCCCGCCGACCCATGTCATCCCCCACCTCGTCCGGGCATTCGCTGTCCCGTCAGGATCGCTCGCCGCGCCGGATTTCGCGAATGACTATCCACAGGCGGCCGGTCCTGCGGCGGAACAGCACGGGCATTTGGGACGATCTGCGGGTGGCACCCCGTTTCCTCACCCTCGCCGACGTGTCCGAGACCCTCAACATCTCGGCCGCGCAGACCTACGCGCTCGTGCGCAGCGGCGACCTGCCCGCCATCAAGATCGGCGGGCGCGGCCAGTGGCGGGTCGAGGCAAGCGCCCTCGAGGAGTTCATCGCCCGCAAGTACGACCAGACGCGCGAGTTCGTCAAGGCTCATCCGTTCGGTGCCGACGACTCGACGGACTGACCAGACCTAGCGACGTGCCCAGGCCTCGACAGCGATGACGGCAATCGTCGTTGAGCAGCCGCCGCTTACGAGGTCGACGTGGTCAGCGCCGACATGTGCCACCCGCCCATTTATCCAGCTGCCGTCGCAGAGCAGGCCCGCCACGAGGTCATCTCCCTGCCACGCCTCCCGCAGCCACGAGCCAAGGGTGCGCGCCGGATCCCGGCCCTCCGACCGAAGTCCGGGCCGGGATCCGGTCATCGTGACGACGGCGGCGTCCGGCACGAGCAGAAGTCGGCCGCTGTCTTCGACCACCGTGAGGTGACCGGCCACGGAGTTGTCATCCGGCGGCCGAAGTTCACCCTCGATCGCCTGACCGCATCGCAGCAGCAGCGTCACCTCTCCGACCCGATCGACCATGCGAACGCGGGCCGACTCCGCCACGAAGACCTCGTACGCCTCATCACGAACCTGCGCATCGAGCTCCACCTGCAGGCCGGCTGCCGCTTCGAGCCACGGATCATCGGGATACATGACCCTGGTGTGCCCACTGGAGGGCTCAGACAAACCCGAACCCCCCGTGAATCATCCCTTTGACCACTCCCTGACCACTTTCCCCGTTTGCCGGGGGCCAAGCCCGGGCACACCCTCAACGCAGGCGTCGTCCCCCGCCCCGGATCGACTCTTGACACACAGCAATTGATGTCATACAAATGCAAACGTAAGTAAACACATGGATTCAGCCTGGTCGTCCGACCAGACCCCGCGGTTCCCCCGGCGCGGCTTCCGATTCGTCGAACCGTGAGGAACGCGCCGTGAATACGACTATCCAGACCCGAATCGCTCCGGCACACGAGGAGTCGACCCGGCCAGCCCCGGTCGACCTGCGGGTGCTTCCCGGCGGCCGCACCGATTCAACCCGGCAGCTGGCCCTGCCCTACGAGTGGGAGGTGGCCCCCGGCGTTCCGGCGATCCCACCCGTCCCCCGGAGCCTGCGCCTGCTGGGCGCCGACTCGGCACCTGACGTCCCGGCCGAGCTGCCGGATCCAGGTCCGTGGGTAGCTCGACTGGCCCGGGCCGTTGCCGAGGTGTCCGTCGGCGAACGCCCACCGGGTCAGCTCACCCGTTGGGTGGCCCGTGACGAGCTCGCCCGGCTGGCCCGCCGAGGCACCCACGTCGCACGACACCCCTCGGCGCGTGCAAAGCAGGGCGTAGCCCGGCTGCGCACCGTGCGAGCCGTCCGCGTATGCCCTGTCGCCCCAGGCATCGTCGAGACGTCCGCCGTCCTGGTGGGCGGCGACCGCGCCCAGGCGATCGCCATCCGCCTCGAAGCGGTCTCCGGTCGCTGGCTCGCCACGGTCATCGAACTGGGCTGAGCCCGGACGGCGGCGCGGCGGATCGCTGTTACGCATGGGGTCTACGGGACAGTGGGGACATGGCTTCCCCGCCCGCCCCCGTCCAGCGCGCACTGACGACGATCGCCCGCGCACCGCGGCCGCTCGTCATCGCAATCGTGGCCGTCGCAGCCGGCCTCGCGCTGCTGGCCGCGTGGATGCTGCCCGCCACGGCCAGCGAACACTCCCAGACATCGACAACCATCGTCGGGGTCGAGACCGACCCGACGGCGACCCCGGATCCGGCGGCCACGCCGGCGAAGGTCCCCAAGCCGAAAGCCGCGACCCGCACCACCAAGGCCCGCAACGTCCCGGAGCGACCGCGTGACACCAAGCACCACGGCAAGCGGATCGTCTATGACAAGGCGCT
>JAPLBU010000167.1:0-7068 GCA_026392575.1 Actinomycetota bacterium
GCGACGACATCACTGAGGATGGCGGTGGCGCTGCGTCTGTCGAGGTGGGCCTCGGTCGACAGCAGCATGCGGTGGGCCAGCACGGCTGGGACCAACGCCTGCACGTCGTCCGGCAGGACATGGTCGCGACCCTTCAGCAGGCTCAGTGCCTTCGCCGCCTGCAACAGGTGGACGCTCGACCGGGGGGACGCGCCAAGGCGGAGAAGCGCATCGTGCCTTGTCGCCGACACGATGTCGACGATGTAGCGCTTGACGTTCTCGGATGCGTGGATGGTGCGGGTGGCCTGCTGCAGTCTTCGCAGGGTCGCCGCATCCGTCACGGGTGTCAGGTCGTTGAGCAGATCGCGCGACTCGTGACTGTTGAGCATCGCCACCTCGGCAGCGCGATCGGGGTAGCCGAGACTGACCTGCATCAGGAATCGGTCGCGCTGGGCCTCGGGCAGCGGGTACGTCCCTNNTCCATCTCCACCGGATTCTGCGTTGCGATCACCATGAACGGCTCGGGCAACGGGTAGGTGCGCCCATCGACCGTGACCTGCTGCTCCTCCATTGCCTCGAGCATGGCCGACTGGGTCTTCGGCGACGCACGGTTGATCTCGTCGCCCAGCACGATGCTCGCGAACACCGCACCAGGCCGGAACTCGAAGGTGCTCGTGCGCTGGTCGAAGACGCTGACGCCGGTGACATCGCCGGGCAGCAGGTCGGGCGTGAGCTGGATGCGGTGCATCGTGCAGTCGATGCTGCGAGCGAGTGCCTTGGCGAGAAGGGTCTTGCCGACGCCGGGGACATCCTCGATCAGGAGGTGGCCCTCCGCCAGGAGGGTCACGAGCGCAAGCCGGATGGCCTCCGGCTTGCCAGAGATGACGCGCTCCATGCTGGCCGCGATGTCGGCGACGACAGTGCGTGCCTCATCGAGGGATGCGGCGGGCGAGCTCCCTGCGGCTGTGGCCTCAGTTCCCTGGGCAGTGGTCACACATCATTGTCACCCCAACGGGCCGCCTCGTCACGTGAACGGGCAGGATGCCGACATGAGCGATGAGACAACCACCACCGTGATCCCCGCCCAGCTCGGCCGGTTCTTCGAGGACTTCGAGGTCGGCACCGTGTACCAGCATCCCTTCGGCCGCACGATCTCCGAGGCCGACTCGACCTGGTTCACCCTGTTGACATGCAACACGAACCAGAACCATTTCAACGCCCATCGCTCGTGCTCGGCCTCTCGGTCATTGACATGAGCCAGAACGCGGTCGCGAACCTGGGCTGGACCGACATCAAGCTCACCCACCCTGTGTACATCGGCGACACCCTCTACGCCGAGAGCATCTGCCTGGACAAGCGCGAGAGCTCGTCACGCCCCGAGATGGGCATCATCCGGATGAAGACGCGCGGCCTGAACCAGGACGGTGACGAGATCGTCTCGTGGTTCCGCTCGGTTATGGTCCCCAAGCGCAGCAGCGGGATCGGGCAGGACTACTTCCCGGTCGCCAAGACCGGTGCACTGACTCTCGGGCCGTCCTGATCCCACAGGGCCCCTCGCGGGGACATGGCCAGCAGGTAGGCCTCATCAGGCTGCAACGGCATTCCCAGGACGTACCCCTGCACTCGATCGCAGCCGAGTTCACGTACGGCCGTGACCTGTTCCATCGTCTCCGCACCCTCCGCGACAATTCTCATTCCCAGGGCATGGCCCAGAATCGCTGAGACGATCGTGCGGTCCCCGTGGTCGGTCGTGAGGTCACTGACGAAGGAGCGGTCGATCTTCAGGGCGTCGAGGGGGAACGCGCGCAGAGTGGAGAGGGATGAGTACCCGGTACCAAAGTCATCCAGTGCGATGCGCACGCCAAGGGATCGCAATTTCTCGAGATGCTCGCGCGATGTCTCCGGTGCCCCGAGCAGCGCGGACTCCGTGATCTCGAGCATGAGACGGTCCGCCGGCAGGGTGGTGCGCTGCAGAATTGCGGAGATGTCCTGCATGGTGGCCTGATCGGCCAGTCGGAGCGGCGACAGGTTGACCGAAACGGTCAGGTCCTGCGTCCCCGCGTCCTCCAGCCGTTCGAGGAAGAGTCCAGCCTGGTCGAGGACGATGGACCCCAGCCGCCCGATAAGACCCGTGTCCTCGGCCAGGGCGATGAAGATCGCTGGGCTCTCCGCCGGCTGGAAGGCAACCGAAAGCGCGTCATCGTCGAGTGCCGTCCGCAGATCGCGTTCCATGCGGACCCGATCGGCGACCTCGTCACGCATAGCCTCGTTGAACATGACGGCGCGGCCTCGTCCGAGGGACTTGGCCCGGTAGAGGGCGACGTCGGCGTCGCGGAGCAGTGACGTCGCGTCCGAGGTTGCATCCGACATCGTGACGCCAATGCTGGCGGATATGTATGCCTGCTCCATTCCGAGTCCAACCGGCTGCGCGAGGGTCGTGACAACTCGGTCGGCGAGGTGCATCGCGACGTCACCGTCGGCGACGCCTTCGCACAGGATGATGAACTCATCGCCACCCAGTCTCGCGAGGGTGTCACCTTCGCGCATGACCTTGCGGATCCGCTCGACGACGATCGTGAGCAGGTCGTCGCCGGCCGCGTGCCCGAGGGTGTCGTTGACGAGTTTGAAGCGGTCGAGGTCGATGAACAGCACTCCGACAGCCGCGTTGGAGTCGGGACCTTCCGATGGATGGCGAGCCGCTTCGCTGGAGACAATCCTGTTCAGTCGGTCGATCAGCGCAGTGCGATTGAGCAGTCCGGTGAGCGCGTCGTGGGTCGCCCGCCATGCGAGTTCGCTGGCGGCCGAGTGGCGCTCGGTGACGTCGGTGATCGCAAGAACCCCGCCGGCGGGAAGGTCGTTGTCGAACAGCGGATTGAAGGCCACGCTGCCGGGGAAGGTGTGGTCCTCGCCGACGCGCAGCATGATGTCGGCGCCACGCCAGGGTATTCCGCGCGAGACCGATCGAATCAGTGAAGTGAAGGTGCGATCGTTCTGGGAATCGCTTGTCATCGGCCCGAGCACGGTGCGAAGCGGGAAGTTCTCGGCCGCATCCTCGACGTGGAGCATGGCTCGGGCCGAGGAGTTGAGCTCGACGATGATGCCGTCGGCATCGACGACAACAAGACCGATGGCGACGGAATCGAAGACCGCCTGCAGCTGACCGTGCTGGTGGGCGAGCTCGGTCTCGCCGGCCAGCCGCAACTGCTCGTTCAGATCGAGCATCTCGCGGCCGGACACCTCGAATGCTCGGTCGCTGAGATAGCGATGCTGATCGGCGTCTTCGTAGCTGTTGCTGACGAGATCCAGCAGTTCCGTCAGGGCCGGCTCATTGTCGATGACCTCGCTGGTCAGCCCGACCCTGCGTGCCTGTCGTTGCAGGAGGCGGTGCCACGAGAGGTGTTCGGCCATCACCCAGCCGACTCGGTCAGCGTCGTGAGGGTCATCGTCTGATTGTGCAGTTCGCTGGTGCCGTTGGTCGGGGAGATCTCGCCGTACGAGTAGAAGCCGATGACCAGGGGGCGTGTGCCGAGGACCTCCACGGCAGCCTCGACCTCCTCATCGGTCCGCTGCCCGAGGACCAGACGTCGTCCGACGCATGACACGGCGATGACGACATCCGGGTCCGGTCGGTCTCGGCCGGCTTCCTCTGCTGCCACGCCGGCTGCGTCGACGAGCCTGTCAAGCGTCGCCCGCATGAGGCGTGCCGTCCACCCTTCGGGAATGTCTCCGGCGAAGGTCAGGGTGGAATTGACCTCGTTGACGGCTAGGACGGTGCGGACCAGTTCCACGCTGGCGTCAGGTGACCGAATGAGGAGGGGGAACAACAGGGCGCTGGCGGGCAACTGCTCAGCCCGGTCCCCGAGGTACTCCTTGTAGAGGGTGAGGGCCGGTCGGCCATCAAGGGAGTGCAGGACGTTGTGATCTGACTGCGTCACCAATCTGAAGGGGCCGAACCCCTCCCATCCGCCCGCAGATCCGTAGCCAGCCGAAAGGCGATCGCTAGCGAGGCCAACAGCGACGACGGCCCCGACGTGCACCTGCCCATCGGAGTAGACCCAGGTGCGGTCGAATCGGTCGCCGTCGCCGGCGAGACCACCGGAGATACCAACTCCGGCCGGCAGTCGCTCGCTGAGTCCGGACACGAGGGCTGTGCCGTTGACCACCAGGCCGTCGGCTAGGACGAAGACCGTGCCGGGCTGACCGGGCTCGAGTTGGGTGGTGAGGGCGTCCCCGATCACGTTGCCCACCTCGCGGGACGAAGGGAACTGCGCCACATCTGCCGTGGCGACCCGGGGGGTCACGCTCTCGAAGTGCATGGCGACAGCCGTGATCCCGTCGGTGCAGAGCCCGTCGCCGAGGATGATTCCGGCACTGGAGCAGCCGACGGTCACAGCATGAGGGAGGGCCGCAGAGAGTTCGGCGATGGCCCTAGCAGCGACCTCGGAATCGACCTCCGCGAAGAACATGACGAGCGTCTGGCTGCCGCCGTCGCGGCTCCCGTCGGCAAACCCCGCCGGCGGGGGCGACCAACCCGCATCCGTGCTCCAGCTCCCGCTGATGGCCTTCATTTGACGCCCTCCGGATGGTCTGCAGGAGGTGAGCCTGAGGGGCAGACGACTCCGATGAGCGCAACGATGCCGGATCGACGTGCTCGCGTCCAGCGCCGTGCAGCAAGATGGGCCCGTGGAATACCTGAACTCGGACGACCGTCAGGAGGTCGTGCTGATCACCCGGCCGGCGCCGGCTGGTCCGCCGACGCTGATCGAGCAGACCGTGACCTACGCCGTAAGCACCTCGGTGAACGCCGCGCTCGACCGGCTCGTGCCTGTCATCGCGGATGCCATCATCGAGCGGATTGACCTGACCGATGTCGTCATCGAGCAGGTCGACCTGAACCGGATCGTGAACTCAGCGCTCGACAGCCTCGACCTGACGCAGCTGGTGATCGACCGGGTCGACATCAATGCGATCGTCGCGGAGGCGGACATCGAAGCGGTGATCGATCGCGTGCCGATCGTCCCGCTAGCCAACTACGTGATCGACGCGATCGACCTTCCGCAGATCATCCGCGACTCGACGAGCGGCATCGCGGGTGATGCGGTGAGCACCGTGCGCAAGCAGGGAGTCGGCGCCGACCAGCTCGTTGCTCGACTGGCCGATCGCGTGACCTTCCGTCGTCGGCAGCGCAAGCTCGAAGCACCGGGCGAGCCGGAATCCCTGATGGACCGCTTTGCTGCGGACGCCAGCACCACGCATGCGCCGCTGGGCGATGGGGAGAAGCTCGGCGACGAGGGGAACCCCACATGACGTCGTTCCGCGAGTATCGCGAGGCGATGGCCAACGGCACCGCGGTCGCGCCGCAGGGGCCGCTGCTGCCGAGCGATGCGCTGGGCTTCCAGGGGGAGCGGGCCGGCTTCGTCAGCCGCACGGTGGCAGCCGGGATCGACGTCGCCCTCGTCTTCCTGACGGTGCTCGGCACGGTTGCGGTCTTCTGGATGATCTCGTTCATCGTCGACCCGATGTCGCCCGGTACTCCGGTGACGCCGTCGAGCGATCGGATTCCGAGTGTCGGGATCATGATCGTCTACGGCTACTTCCTCAACTGGGCCTACTGGACCGTCTGCTGGGCCACCACGGGGCGCACCGTCGGGAACCTCGTGATGGGCCTGCGCGTCATCAACCACAAGGGCAAGCGTGTCCGGTGGGTCGGTGCCGCAGTTCGCGCGGCGTTCTGCACGACCTTCCCGTTCGGGCTGCTCTGGGTGATCGTCAGTGGTGCCAATCGCTCGGTGCAGGACGTGGTCATGCGAACGAGTGTGATCTACGACTGGGCCGTCACGATTCCGGGCTTCATCGGGCTCAAACTCGCCGAACCGGATGCTAGTTCCAATGAATGATTCGACAACAGGAGGAAAGATGAAGAGTCGCTCGCCCCTCATGACCGTCTCGACCCTTGCACTCGTGGCAGTCGCCTCGTTGGCAGCCTGCTCGTCCAGCACGCCCGCGGATACGGCGGTCTCGGCGATCGATGCCGCCTCCGCTGCTGCGGCGGCAGCAGCCTCGGCCGACGCCGCCGGTGCAGGCGTGGGCGGCACCGATGCCATGCGCACCCTGTGCGCGCAGATGGTGGCCGACGGGCTCAGCCCCGAAGCAGCCACAGCGCTGGCCGAGACGAATGGGTTCATCGCCCGCGTCGGCACGATCGATGGCGAGCCGATGGCGCTGACGATGGACTACCGCGAGGATCGGTTCACCTTCGAAACCAAGGCCGGAGTCGTCATCGGCTGCACGTATGGCTAGTCCGCGCACTGCCCGGTGTGTCGGGGTCGTCGCCGCGGTTGCTGCGGCGGCCGGGCTCGGGCTCACCGGTGCGGCTGCGGCGGCACCGTCTTCCCTCGACCTCGATTCGACCGCGCCAAGCTGGGATGCGGCGGCCGCTCGGCTCGGCACCGCGGGTTCGCTGTGGGGGCCCACCGAGACTGCGTCCCTGGATCAGACCAGGACGATCGCGGTGCTGGCAGACAACCTGGCGTTCGCCAATGCATCGGCGACGGCTGGCGACACGTACGCCGGCACCCGCTACGGACGCGGTGCCCGTGCCTTCTGGCTCGATGAGAAGTGGGCGAACACCGGCTGGGCGGCCGAGCCTGCCGTCTCCGCCAACAGCGCGCCGGTGGGGCCGGTTCGTATTCGGCTTGGCGTTCCCGGCATGCGCACGACGGTGACGGCGCGGGTATCCGCCAACTGCTTCCCGCAGCCATCGGGCCGCAAGTGATCCCAAGGGAACGACGTCGATCGTGATCCGAACGAGCGGGCTGAGCTACGGCGCACTGGTCGCCATCGCCAGCAGCCTGGTTCAGGTTGCAGGCTCGACTGCAGACGGGGCCGGATCGGCGCAGATGGTGGCCATGTGCCGCCAGATGGTCACCGGTCGAATGACGTTCGAGCAGGCGAGTGCCTTCGCCACAACGAACGGCTACTCGGCACGGGTCGGCAGCATCGACGGTGTGCCGCAGGCCGTCACGATGGACTACCGACCCGACCGATTCACCGTGGACCTCGTGGCGAATGCCGTGACCGCCTGCACGT
>JAPLBU010000167.1:7154-16527 GCA_026392575.1 Actinomycetota bacterium
CTGCACGTACGGCTAGGGATCGACGGTCACTCGACCGAGTCAGTCGGGGCCGTCGGTTCGGTGGGCTTCCGGTGCCGACGCGACTGCCGGACGATGACGATTGCCAGCGGGATGGCGATCAGGACGAGTACGAGCAGGAACGGCAGCAGGAATCCGGCGGCCGTGACGGCGACCATGATCAGGGACACGAAGGCAGCCCAGCCGCTTTGCAGACCGGACAGGAACCCGGGTGCGTCGACCTCTGCGAGTTGAGTGGTCGGCGAGAGGGTCACCGTGATGGTCGACATCGCAACCTGGTCACCAAGCCAGGTCCGCTGCGCCTTCAGTGAGTCAAGTTCTGCCTGGCGCTGGGACAGCTGAGTCTCGATCGCCAGCAGGTCCTCGATCCGGGATGCCTGGGCCAGCAACTGGGTCATCCGGTCGACGCTCGTCGACAGAGCCTTGATGCGAGCATCGAGGTCGACGACCTGTGTCGTCACATCCTGAGCCGTGACGTTGATCGAGTCGACCGCGCCCAGCGCGGAGATGTCGGCGATGAACGCATCGAGATCGGCCGCCGGAATCTGCGCCGTGATGTTCGCGTATGTCGCATCGCCCGTGCTCTGCGTGTCCTCGTTCGAGACCACGCCATTGCGATTCTTGACGAGGGCATGCACGTCGAACGCGGACTTGGCCACGTCGTCGACTCGCATGGAGACGTAGCCAGTGCGGATCACCTGTCGGTCCGATGTGACAGTGCTCGGTGCTGCCGCGGCCTTGTCGCTCACCGCCATCTCCCCGGTCATGGCTGGTGCGTCCGCCTCGACCGGCGCTCCGAGACCCACGACACCGGGGTCCGCGACGTCACTGCCGCTGCTCGCGGCGCCGCTGCAGCCAGCCAGCAGGAAGGCCGCCGCCAAGGCGACAAGCAGTGGTGCGGTTCGTGTTCGCATGGTCTCCTCCTCGAGTAATGCGTCACCGTTCTTGACGCTGTGTCGGGCGCGTGCGTTCCTTCGTCGTGCAACGATTCGGTGACGGTGCATGGGCTGTTCGCTAGTGGTAGGCGAAGCGCGACCATTCGCGCCGACCAGCCCGCAGGTCGACCCCGTCGATGAAGCGCACCATCGGATCCGATGCCACCGTGCGGAAGGCGGCGAAGGTCAGGTTCGGGTCGCCCCAGTGCTGACCGTCAAGAACGACATCGCCCGTCAGGGCATCGGCAAGCGACGCCTTCCGCTCGATGCAGGTGTGCAGGACGGCAAGTCGCTCGCGCGAGGATTCGTCTGGGGGTCGCTCGAACGTCCCGTCCCGCAGCGCGAGCTCATGGTTGGTGTGGGCAAGTGCGAGGCTCCCCGGATCGCTCACCCGGTGCACGCCAGCAGAGCTCGCCTCGAAGGTCGCGATCCCGTCGGGGGCGGCGATCGTGTAGGCCTGACCCGCCGCGTGCGGGACGGCGGTGAGGAAGGACTCGGCCTGCGCCAGCGTCGAGAGGGTGAGGAGGTGGCGGGTGACGAACGCGACCCCGAGGCCGGCCTCGTCGAGGGGAAGGTAGGACAGCGCGTTGACGGCAACACCGAGGCCGGCCTCGTTGGCTCCGCACAGCCCGATCGTGCCGGGATACGCCATCACCAGAGCGGTGGGTGCGCTGTCGCTGGCAATGCGAAGCACGATTGCTCTGCCGACTGTCCAGTCGGGAAGGTCCATCGTCTGCCCGATCTCCGTGCCATCGACGTAGCGCGCGATCACGGAGCAACCGGGTGCGCCGGGCGCGCGGGTCAGCGCCCAGACCTCGTCCAGGAAGGTCAGCAGCAGCACATCCTCGAGCGGAACGCGAGCGCCGCCGGCCAGCGCGGTGACCTCGTCCCAGAGATCGGGGGTGTACTCCTCGGCCGCTCGGACAATGGGGCTCGAGAGCAGGCGCGATGCGAGCGCGCCGGGCGGATGGCCGGCACCCGCAAGATGGGCCTTCAGCGCGGTGGCGGCAGCGGCGATGTCGGGTGCCAGGGCCTGGCCGTACTGGAGACCGCGCTGCGCGCCGGGACCGGCGAACGTGACGATGCGCATGATGCCAGCGTAGGTGGCTTTCGTCCGATTTGTTAGATCGTGACGAGGTGCAGGGTCTGGGTTGCCCGGGTGCAGGCCACGTAGATATCGGACCCGCGCACGGCCTGCGCGCTGATGGCATCGGGATCGACGACGAATACGTGGTCGAACTCGAGGCCCTTGGTGTCGCGCGCGGTGAGGACGGCGATCGGAGCGTCGATGGCTTCGTCGCCGATGCCGAAGCGATCGTCGGCGGCCGCCAGCAGGGTCATGAGCTCGCCGGCGCGATCATCGGGCACGATGACGCCGATCCGGCCGGTGTCGGCGACATGTCGCGAGAGGATCACGTCGGCCAGAGTGCTGATGTCACACGCCACGTGCTCCGTGGCAGAACCCTCGCGGATGGGCCGCAGATCCGGTGCGCTGCCGCCCGCGCGGGTGAGCAGAGTCGTGGCCGTATCGGCCGTCTGCCGGGTGATGCGGTACGTCACCGTCAGGGTGTGCAGGTCGATGCGGTCGCCCGCCCAAGCGAGTGCCTGCTGCCAATCGCGCGCGCCAGCGGGGTGGGTCGTCTGCTGGAGATCACCGACGACGGTCATGGACCGGCGCGAGCAGCGACGTGAGAGCGCGTGCCACGCCATGCGCGACAGCTCCTGAGCCTCATCCACGACGACGTGCCCATAGATCCAGGTGCGGTCGCTGAGCGCGCGCTCGGCAACGGTCGTCGTTGGGCGGTTGCGCGCGAGCGGATCGGACACGTATAGCTCGGCGTAGTCGTCGTCACTGTGTGCGGCAGCAGGCCGGACCGGGGCGGTGAGGACCCCGAGGCGCTCGGCGGCCTCGTCGAGGAGGGGGACATCGTCGATCGTCCAGGGTGCATCGGCCGGCCGCAGCAACGTGTGCTGCTGCTCCTCATTGAGCAGCCCCGCAGCGGCGGCGGCGAGTGTCGCCGGATCCGACAGCAGGCGGGAGACCAGCCTCTCCGGCGTCGTCGGCAGCCACATCAGGTTCAGGGTGCGCCGGATCTCGGTGTCTTCTACGAGGTCGCTGAGCACCGTCTCGCGCACCTCAGGATCGCTGGCGTCCTCGCCGAGGGCACGCGCGCGGTCTCGGGACAGGTGGTCGAGGACGCGTCTCAGGAACGGCTCGCGGTTCGCGTGGAACGACGCGTTTCGCGGGACACCGCGGCGTGCCTCAGCCAACTGGGCAGCGCGCACGGTCACGGACGCGCCATCCTGCATCCGGATCGTCACGTCGTGGTCGGGGATGCGGATGCGCTGCTGCACGGCGTTGACGATCACGCGCACCATCACGAGGTCGCCCTTGATGGCAGCGACGGGCGGTGCATCCGGCACGTTGGTCGACAGGCCCGGGTGGAGCTGCCCGGGGGTCAGCAGGACCACGTCGGTCTCGCCGAGGCTTGGCAGGACCTGATCGATGTAGCGCAGGAACGCGCCGGACGGGCCGATCACCAGCACGCCGTCCTTCGCGAGCCGGTCGCGATAGGTGTAGAGCAGCCACGCTGCACGGTGCAGTGCTACGACGGTCTTGCCCGTTCCCGGCCCGCCCTGCACGACCGTGACCTGATTCATCGGGCTGCGGACGATGCGGTCCTGGTCCCCGGCGATGGTCGCGATGATGTCGCCCATCCGCCCGTCACGGGGTGCGTCGACTGCCTGGGCCGCGGCGTCGGAGGAGATCGCGGTTGGGTCGGTCAGGTCCTCGTCGTCGATATGCGTGACGGTGCGGTCCTTGGTGATGATTCGGCGCCGACGCAGCAGGCCCATGTTCTCGATGGTCGTGGCCTGATAGAAGCCGGCGGCGTTGGGCGCCCGCCAGTCGAGGAGGACGGGCTCCCCGTCGTCGTCGCGCAGGCCGATCCGGCCGATGTGCTGGATCCGGCCGTCGTCGTGGTCGACCCTGCCGAAGCACAGCCGGCTGCGAGCGGCCGTGGCACCGGCGAACTGCTGGGACAGGTTGTCGTACAGGGCCTGCTTCTCGAGCAGGTCCTGCCCTGTCCCAGTGCCGGGGGACCGGCTGATCTGGTCCATCCGATCGCGCACGTGATCGGTGAACCTGGCCAACTGGGCATAGGCGGCGTCGACGAAGACCTGCTCCTCCGCGACGCTGTCCACCTGACCTCCGTGATCTGATTTTTCGGGCACTCGAGTCTGCCACGGGCCCCTCGGCTCGGCAGCGCGGGGCCTGTGGACGGCCGGTCTGTCCACAGGCACGCGCAAAGGTCGGCGGATGTCAGACCCGGCTTCTAGCGTGGGCGTTGCCCGCGCGCGGCTGCCGGGCAATGTCACAGGTCCGCGGGAGCATGTCCGCATGACCTCTGCCACTGCGCTGCTCATTGCCGGGATCGTCGGCCTGCTCGTCGGCGCTCTCGCCACCTGGATCGCGATGGGCCGGCCGCTCGCCCGGGAGCGGCTGCGGGCCGCGACACTCGAGGGCGCCCTAGCGGCCATGCGCACCGACAACGAGGCCCTGCGTGACCAGCAGGGGATGTCCCGCTCGGTCGCCGAGCTCCTGCAGCCCGTGCGCGACAGCCTCGAGAGCATGCGCTGCGCTGCGGACACCGCCAGCCGCGAGCGCACTGCGGCCGAGGCAACTATCACGACGCAGATGACGGCCGCTCAGGAGCGCTACCAGTCGCTCGAGGCCGCAACCAAGCAGCTGGCCGGTGCGCTCGCCCGGGGCCAGACCCGCGGGCAGTGGGGGGAGATGCAGCTCGAGAAGCTGCTGGAGCACGCCGGCCTGCTCGAAGGAACGCACTTCAGCCGGCAGGACGTTCGCGTGGTCGGCGAGGGCACGCTGCGGCCTGACGTCGTCGTCATGCTCCCCGGCGGCGGTGAGATCCTCATCGACGCGAAGTTCCCCTTCGATGCCTACTGGCAGGCTGTCGGCACCGACGACCCCATGCAGCGCGATGCGCTGATGGCCAAGCACGCAGCCGATGTGCTTGCGCGGGTGCGTGAGCTGTCGGGCAAGCGGTACGCGGATTCCGCGACGAGCCCGGACTTCGTCGTGATGTTCCTCCCGCTCGAGTCGCTGCTGTCGGCATCCCTCGATGCCGACGGCCTGCTGCTGGAGAAGTCCTTCGAACGCCGCGTGGTGCTGGCTACCCCGACCACGATGCTCGCCCTGCTGCGCACCGTGGGCTTCGGCTACCAGCGCCAGCTGATGGCCGACAACGCCGAGGAGATCAAGCGCGCAGGGGCCGAGATGCTGTCTCGGCTTGGCGTTCTGGTCGAGCACCTCGAGGGGATGCGGCGGGGCCTTGACCAGGCGGTCCGGGGCTACAACCGGTTCGTCGGCTCCTTCGACACGCAGGCCCTGCGGCAGGCGCGTCGTCTCAACGAGCTCGGTGTCGACGCGTTGCGGGCGATCGATGCGCCGGACATGCTGGATGTTGCGCTGCGCGAGTCCGACGCGCGGGCACTGAGGGAGTAGCGATGGCGGCGTGGCGCGTGGTGTCGATGCTCATGGCCCTCGCGATTGTCGTTGGCTACGCGATCGGGTCCGGGCGCTGGGTCACCACCGGATCCGAGTGGTACCTGTCGCTTGAGCAGCCAGCGTGGCAGCCGCCACCAGCGGTCTTCGGGCTGGCCTGGTCGTACAACTTCGTCGTCCTGGCGGTCGTCGGTGTGGTGATGGCGGCGACGGCAGCACCGACCCGGGTCGCGGCATTCCTGGGCCTGCTCGCGGTGACCTTCGTGCTGGCGATCGCCTGGGCCTACCTGTTCTATGTTCCACATGCACTAGTCGCGTCGGCCGTGGCCCTGAGCGCGTGTGCAGCTCTCACGATCGTGCCCGTGCTGCTGGCCTTCGCCGAGCGACCGTGGCTGGGCTGGATCCTGGTGCCCTACGAGATCTGGCTGGTCATCGCGGCTTCGCTGTCCTGGGGTTACGTGGCCCTCGCGCGCTGATCACCGACGCGCGGCGCTCAACTGCTTCCACCGACCGAGCGACTCGCGCGCCAACTCATGATCGCGAATCGCGACAGCCCCGACATCAGTGACACGGCGCTCGCGAACGACCCGACGCTGAGGATCGAGGCTGCCGAGCCGACGCTTCCGATGCTGAGGACCGAACCGACGGATCCGATGGACAGGAGTGAGTTCCTCGAGCCGATGCAGAGCATCGAGTTGCTTGAGCGGTAGCTCCACTTGGAACTGATGGTCTGCAGGTCTGTCGCCATGTCGCCCAGCCTGCCACCGTCGCGGATGTGATGCCTCCCAACCGGTCGGCTAGCGTCGGCCACGTGAGCACACCCCCCTTCATCGACCTGCCGCCCGGCGTCATCGTCGAGCGCTGGCCCGTGCGTGGCACGGAGCGGGCTGTCATGCACACGGGCCTCGTCGCGGACAGGCCGTGGGCGTTGCTGGTGCCGGGCTTCACGGGCAGCAAGGAGGACTTCATCGCCGTGCTGCCGCTGCTGGCGGAGACCGGAGTCGGGGCCGTGTCCTTCGACCAGCTGGGTCAGAACGAGTCCGACGGATCGGTCGATGCGGGCGACTACGCGCTGCCCCTGCTCGCCGCCGATATAGCGGTCATCGCCGAGACCGCGGCAGCGCAATTCGGATTGACAGCACCTCACCTGCTCGGGCACTCGTTCGGTGGACTGGTCGTGCAGGAGGCCGTAGCCGCCGGCATGATCCGGCCGGCATCACTGACGCTGTTCTGCACGGGTCCGGGTGGGCTGCCACCCGAACGGTGGGGCGCTGTGCCCGATCTCGTCGCGGCCCTTGAACACGCTGACCTCGCGGAGATCTGGCGCATCATGCATGAGATGGAGGAGGCCGACGAGACAGTGCCGCCGCCACTCGATGTGGCTGCGTTCCTGGAGCGGCGCTGGCATGCCAACAGTCCCGTGCAGTTGCGCGAGTTTGCGCTATTGCTCATGCACCAGCCGCGGCTTGTCGAGCGGCTGCGGCCGGCGATCGCCGTCATCCCGACGACCATCATGTGGGGCGAGGACGACGATGCCTGGCCCATCGAGGTGCAGGCGGACATGGCGGCAGAACTCGGGGTGACGTCGGTGGAACTGCCGGGCGTGGGGCACTCGCCGAATGCGCAGGACCCGCAGGCGATGGTCGATGCGCTACTGCGTGCCTGGGCTCGATGACGCGGTCGATGACGGGCTCGATGACGGGTTCGGCAAGGCGCCAGCCGAGGGAGTGGGCTTCGGCTCCGTCAGCGGGGTGATCGTCGCCTTGCGCTTGCGATCGAGCAGGGCGATCCACAGCTGACCCGGCTTGAACGGCATGACCGTGCCGTCGTCGAGGGTGAACGTGGTGCCGTCCTCTGCGGTCGGCCGGCTCCACGTCACGTCCCAGGCGAGGCCGTCGCGCATGACGACCGCCCGGCCCGTGCCGATGGTCTCCGCGTGCGGGGTGTTGCCGCCGCCCTTGTCGAAGAACGCCGACGGCCGCTGCCGCACGTACTGGATGACGACGGTCGCGGCGTTCTGGCCGAGGTCGTCCTCCTCTGCGCGTGCTCGCGCACCGTTGAGCGAGACGCCGTACAGGCCGGTCTTTCGGCTGAATGTGAAGGCGGCGGAGCTGTAGCCCCATTTCATGGTCGCCGACTTCGCGACCAGTCCGCCGGCGGGGATGGCCGCATCGAACACGAAGCCGAGGTCATGCTCAAGTGATGCCTTGGGTGCGCGCTTCAGCCCGACCCGACCGTCCAGGTAGTAGTTGTACGGCGCACGACGGCTGTTGTCGCGGCTGTAGCCCTCTGCACCCTTGTTGGGGGAGATGTCGTGGAACGGTGCCGCATCGAGCAGCGGCCACATCTTGCGCTGCGCTCCGGAGAAGCCGAACGCGGGCCGGTCGTACTGGGCGAGCAGGTCGATGTCGGTGATCCGGGCCGACCGGACCGGACCGATGCGCTGTGGGATGTTCCCGGCGAAGACGGCAGCGATGCGCGTGATGCCGTACTCAACCTCCTCCAGGTAGACAACGTCAGCTCGGTTGAGACCGGCGTGCGGCTGCGCGTACTGCGTGTTGTCGAGCTTGACGACGAGGACCGGTTTGGCCTCGGTGCCGGGCATGCCATCCAGCGGTGACAGGTACGTGGGTGTCGGCGTGGGTGTTGGCGTGGGCGTGGGGGACGGGCTGGGGCTGGGGGAGGCCGACGGTGTCGGTGACGGAGCTGCCGTGACGGCCGGCGCTGCGCTCGTGGTCACGATGGCGGCTGGTGTTGAGGTGGTGCAGCCTGCGAGGAGCCCGCCCGCTGCCACGACGACAGCACACCCCAGCGCCGTCATGCTTCGCGTGTTCGTCATTCAGGCAGCGTATGCGGCGCGCCGGTGCCACCGGACCACTGCGGGGCGTGTCCGGCCACGGGCCGGTGGACCCGCCTCCTGCCGGGTGCGCTCGAGGAACCCCGTGGAGGAAACGATCCATTTCCATGGGGAGTGGTGGTTGACGGTGGAGGGAAATGGGGTACAGTGGCGTCACTTGGAGAAACCAGGGTTACGCGTGGGGCGGGTCGGGGAGGTGGGGCGGATGTTCCTGGGATTCCTGGGCACCCATACGCCGCGCCTGGACGACAAGGGCCGCCTCGTCCTGCCGGCGAAGTTCCGTGAGGGGCTGGCCGGCGGACTGGTATTGACCAAGGGGCAGGACCGTTCGGTTGCCGTCTGGCCGGCGGCGGAATTCGCGGCCTATGCCGAGCGGTTGAACGAAGCCTCCCGTTCCAACCCCAAGGTGCAGGCCTACCAGCGCGTGCTGTTCTCCGGGGCATCCGATGAGATTCCGGACCGTCAGGGCCGCATCACGCTGCCGACCACCCTGCGCGAGTACGCCGGCCTGGATCGCGATGTCGTTGTCGTCGGCCGCAATGCGACGGCCGAGATCTGGGATGCCGCCACCTGGGCGACCTACCTGGCCAGCCAGGAGGACGACTTCTCCGAACTGAGCGAGGGAGTGATCCCTGGATTCTGACAGCCACGAACCGCGCGGTGAGGTCTCCTCCCGCTCCCCGAAACGTTCCTGACGCCACTTCCCCGGCGCCAGGGCCCGCTCACTCGAAGCGGGCGGGGACCTGGCCGCGCGGCCTGCCCTCCTCCCAACCGCGACCTTCTCTGAAGGGGGACCGATGACCACCCTGATCCACGCCGCCCAGCCCGTTCGCCATGTCCTGCGCTCGACCGGCGTCCTCGCCCTCGCCCTCGGCCTCACCGTTGTCGTCCTGGTGGCGCTCGCGTCCGTCGTCGAGACCTGGGCCTAGTCGGAGCCATCGGATGACCACATCGACCCGCCACCTCCCGGTCATGCGTGACCGGGTGATCGCGCTGCTCGCCCCCGCGCTGGCAGCGCCAGGAGCGGTGCTGGTCGAT
>JAPLBU010000003.1 GCA_026392575.1 Actinomycetota bacterium
GCGCCCGTCAGACCGGAGCCCCATGTCCCGCGACCTGCCCCTCGCCACGCTCGACCGCGACGAGATCACCGAACTGCGGCAGACCGTGCGCGAGGCCGTCACAGAGGCCGGCTACCCCGCCCGCGTCCGCGAGCTGGAGGGGTCCGACACCGGTCTGGATACCGACCTGTGGAATGTCCTTGCCCGGGACATCGGCCTCGCCGGTGTGGGGCTCCCGGAGTCCGCCGGCGGACTCGGTGGACTCGCCGAAGTGCTCGCAGTGGTCGAGGAGCTCGGCGCCACCCTCGCGCCCGTGCCGTTCGTCACCAGCACCGTTCTGTGCGGACAGATCCTCGCCGGCGTCGGAGATCCAGGAGCCCCTTACCTCGAGCGCATCGCGGCCGGGGAGATCGCCGCTGCGGCCATCACCGACGCCAAGGGGGCGTGGGTCGCGGATTCGGTCTCGTGCACGTCGGATGGCGGCGCCATTACCGGCTCGGTGCGCTTCGTCGCCCACGGCACCTCAGCGGCCTTCTTCATCGTCGCGGCGCGCACGTCCGCCGGTCTTGACCTCTTCGCCGTCGAGGCTGCCGACGCCCAGGTCACGGCACTCGGTTCGCTCGACTTCACGCGGCCGTCCGCATCAGTCACGTTCGACGAAGTTCCGGCTGGCGCACTCACATCCGGCGGCACGGGCACAGCCACAATCGACGCGGGCGTCGACATCGCGCTGATCGCGGTCGGTGCCGAGCAGCTCGGCGGATCGCAGTACTGCTTCGACATGACGCTCGAGTACATCAAGCTGCGCCGGCAGTTCAACCGCGAGATCGGCGGCTTCCAGGCCATCAAGCACCGGATGGCCGACGCGCTCATGCTCGTCGAGATGGCACGTTCCGGCCTCGATCGCGTTACCGAGGGCGAGTCGGACGACCTTCGTGTCGATGCGTCCGTCATCAAGGCCTGGGGCTCGGACTCCTACGTGGCCATGACAGCTGAGGCCATCCAGTTGCACGGCGGCGTGGGCTTCACCTGGGAGCACGACGCGCACCTGTACTTCCGTCGCGCACGATTCGATGCTGCGTTCCTCGGAGATGCAGCCTTCCACCGCGAGCGCATCGCCACCCTGCTCGACTGGTAGTCCGGAGCGGCCCTACCCACCCCATCCGTCTTGAGGTTGGTGGCAGTTTCCGGGTGCCAGAACGCCAACAACCTCAAGGTCGGCGGGAGTTTGTCGGCTAGCTGCGGCTGAGCTCCGAGAACGGGCCCTTGTCGGCGCGATGCTCGGCCGGCAGCCCAAGCACACGCTCCGCGATGATGTTGCGCTGAACCTCATCGGTTCCGCCAGCGAGCCGATAGCCCGGTGCACCGAGCACATGCTCGGCCCACGCGAACTGTCCCCACTCGCCGGTGTCCGCGACCATCGCGGAGCCGAGCATCCCTGCGGCGGCGTTGCCGATCCGCACCATGTTGTCCGAGGAGAGCAGCTTGCCCAGCGATCCAGCCGGGCCGGGCTTGTCGCCCGATGCGGTCGCGCGCGCAACACGAGCGACCATCGCCGCGTGCAGTCGCGTACGCACGTACACGTCGGCCAGTTGCTGGCGCACGACGGGGTCCTTGCTCACGCCGAGGTGCTGCGCCAGCGCGATGAGGTCCGCGGACGTCCCGCCCTTGCGGCGGTGGCCCGATCCCGACGAGCTGCGCTCGAAGCCGAGCGTGGCCTGAGCAACCTTCCACCCAGCATCGACATCGCCGATCCGCATGGCGTCGGGGATGCGCGCACCGTCGAAGAAGACCTCGTTGAAGGACGCCGGACCGCTCATCTGGCGGATCGGGCGGATCTCCACGCCGGGGGCATCCATCGGGACGAGGAAAGCGGTGATGCCCGCCTGCTTCACCACGTCCGGATTGGTTCGCGCGAGCAGGAACCCGTATTCCGAGAACTGTGCGTTCGAGCTCCAGATCTTCTGGCCCGTGATGAGCCAGTCGTCGCCGTCACGGACGGCCTTCGTCGCGAGCCCGGCAAGGTCGGAGCCCGCGCCGGGCTCGCTGAAGAGCTGGCA
>JAPLBU010000206.1 GCA_026392575.1 Actinomycetota bacterium
TGCCGCAGGCTGAGCCAGGCCTCCTCGGCCGCGTCACGTCGATCGGCCGCCGCTCGACGGGTCAGGTCCTTCTCGCGACGGGAGAGCGCTTCGCGCAGCTCCGAGTACTCGAAGTAGTCGCCGAGGTGGCAGGACATCGAGTCGAGGTAGCCGTCGCGAGCCCCCTCGACGCGTCGCAGTTCAGTGGCGAGTCCGACGACAGCCCGGTCGGCCTGGAACTGCGCGAAGGAGGTCTCGAGCACTTCTCGCGCGGAATGCCGACCCATCCGGGACACGAGGTTCACGGCCATGTTGTAGGAGGGCTGGAAGGAGGATCGCAGCGGATACGTCCGCGTCGACGCCAGGCCCGCCAGGGCCCGCGGGTCGAGGCCGGGCTGCCACAGGACGACGGCGTGCCCCTCGACGTCGATGCCGCGACGCCCGGCCCGGCCGGTGAGCTGGGTGTACTCCCGTGGTGCGCTGCGAGCCCACGCTCGAGGGCCTCCAGCCAATCGTCGAATCCGAGGGCAGCCAGGTCGTCATCCGGAAGCTCCCGGGTCGCCTCCAGTGCGATGGCCCGGATCGCCCTGCGCTCGTCGGAGGTGGTGAGCCGGAGTCCCGCATGCAGGCACTGACGAACCGCCTCGTCGCAGCCGGCGCGACTGAACAGGAAGTAGATGGCCGGCAGGAGGCCCTCCCGCTGGAGCCGCTCGGCCACCTCGCTTCGCCACGGTGTCTTGGGTCCACGTCCATGACTCCGGTCCGGTCCGCGGCGCTTCTCGCCGTGCCGGGGAGCCTGCCGTTCCGCCTCGCGGGCCATCCGGACCAGTTCGGGATTCACGATCTGCTGGTCGTCGTCGACGAACAGGTCATGCATTCGCGGACCCGCCATGACGTGCTGCCACAGCGGCACCGGTCGGTGCTCCTCGACGACGATCGCCGTCTCCCCGCGCACGGTGGCCAACCAGGCACCGAACTCCTCCGCGTTGCTCACGGTGGCGGACAGCGCCACCACCGTGACGGACTGCGGCAGATGGATGATGACCTCCTCCCACACCGCACCGCGGAACCGGTCGGCGAGGTAGTGCACCTCGTCCATCACGACGTGGCCGAGATCGTGGAGAGTCGAGGAGCCCGCATACAGCATGTTGCGCAGCACCTCTGTCGTCATGACGACGATCGGGGCCTCTCCGTTGATGCTGTTGTCGCCGGTCAGGAGTCCGACCTGGGATGCGCCATGGCGAGCGACGAGATCGTTGTACTTCTGGTTCGACAGGGCCTTGATCGGGGTCGTGTAGAAGCACTTGCGCCCCTGGGCGAGCGCAAGGTGAATCGCGAACTCCCCCACCACCGTCTTGCCCGATCCGGTGGGGGCGGCGACGAGCACCCCGCGTCCGGATTCCAGTGCCTGGCAGGCCCGGATCTGGAAGTCATCGAGACCGAAGACGTAGCCAGCAGCGAAGGCCCCCACCTCGGAGCGCTCGATCACCCCGCGCAACTTCGCGGCGGCATACCGTTCGGCTGGGCTGGGCATGGCCTCAGGCTACGGCCCGTCCTCCCCGTCAGGCCGGCAGCACGCGCAATGCACCCGGACGGACGGAGATGGCTACCGGCAGCGGGCCGATTCGCTCGCCGTCGGCATAGGCGGTCTGGCCCGCCGCTGAGATGTTGATGGAGCGACCGCGGAAGGTGCGCACGGCCGGATGATGGATGTGGGTGCCCTTGAAGACGCTGGGGAACACCCNNNGCAGCCCGTCATCCGACAGCGCTTCGGGACACACGCGCATCCCGCCCCCGTAGCGCGGTCCGTTGCCCACGGACACCAGCATTCCCGGTCCGGTCAGGATCTCGCCGTCGATATCAACGGTGTAGTCGAGTGCGGTGAAGGACGCGAGTTCGCGGACGATGGCGATGTTGTAGCGCTGGCCACCGAGGCGGGTCATGGTGTTCGCCCGTTCGTTGACCGACGAGTCGAAGCCCGTGGAGAGCACGCCGAGGAAGTAGCTTCGGCTGCCGTCGTCGGTGCGTGCCTCGCCGACGTCGGTGAGGCGGAACGAGTCCTGGGCCAGTGACTTCACGAGACCGGTGGCGATGCGGTCGCCATCGCCTGTCGGGAAGTCGAGACCAGCTGCGATGTCGTCGCCCGATCCTCCTGCGACGATGCCAAGGGGCACATCACCGCCGATCAGGCCCTGCAGGACCGCGTGGACGGTT
>JAPLBU010000181.1:0-2380 GCA_026392575.1 Actinomycetota bacterium
GTCCAGGAACCTTCCGTCCTACCTTCGAGCCGTCACCCGCCGGATCGGGGTCTAGCGCAGTCTCAGGCCTGGTCCCTGACCTTGCTGCCGCCGACGAACGCACCGCGGATGTACACCAGGGGCTCCTGATCCTCCGCCTCGGCCTCGACGACGGTGCAGAAGAATACGGTGTGGGTACCTACCTTCGTGGTCTCAGTGACGCGCGCCTGGAATCTAGCCGCGGCACCGGTGATGAGCGGGACGTCCTCAATCCCGGGCTCCCACTCGATCTGCGAGAACTTGTCGCCGCCCGACTTGGCGAACACGCCGGCGACGTCGTGCTGGTCGCAGCCGAGGATGTTGATACCGACGTGCGTGGTACGAATGAGGTGCTCGTGGGTCTTCGAGCTCTCGTTTACACAGAACAACAGGGTTGGCGGTTCGAGGGACACGCTGCTGAACGCGTTGACCGCCAGGCCGTAAGGCTGGCCATCCACTGAGGTTGTGATGACGGTGACGCCCGTCGGGTAGTTGCGGTGAGCTGCCCGGACACGGTCGGCGAGCTCTGCACTGTTGTCCTCAAGCACCTGGGTTGACTCGCTCACGTTGGTTCCTTCGTCCGATGAACTGATGTCCTGGGCGTTCGGTGGCGCGACCTCAAGGAAGCCGCGCCACCGGGCCTAGTTGTCGTACAGGCCAGCCTTGCCGATTCGATCGAGTGCAACCTCGGCGCTCCACGGGAGCATGGTCGAGCCGAGGCGCGAGTCGCGGTACATGCGCTCGAGCGGCATGTGCTTCAGCATCGACTGGCCGCCGCAGACGCGGACAGCCTTGGCAGCCACCTCGTTGGCGTGCTCCATCGTTGTGTAGACGGCCGCCCAGGCGGTCATGAGCTGCGCTTCGGTCGGATCGAGAGTCGCATTGTCGACAGCGGAGAAGAGGAGTGCCCGGCTCTGCTCGTACTTGATGTTCATCTCGGCCCAGCCGTACTGCTTGATCGGGTTGTCCCGGCGACCAGTGCCCTTTGCAGCGCCCTTGGCTTCCCCGCGCAGGTACAGCCGAGTGAAGTCGAGGATCCCCTGGGTGAGACCCAGGTAGGAAGGCGCAAGGGACATGAACAGGTACGGGAAGCGGCGAGCAGCCTGGTCGTACATGCCGCCGGGAAGGATTTCGTCATCGGCCGCTACCCAGGCCTCCTTCAGCAGAAGGGTCCGAGAGACCGTGCCTCGCATACCCAGGGGGTCCCAATCGTCGACGATCTCGGCGCCCGGGTCGGTCGCCCGCACGGAGAGAAGGCGCAGAAAGTCCTCACCCTCCACCTGGCACGTCACGTTGTAGCGGTCGGCAGCGCCGGCCAGCGACGCGAAGATCTTCCGCCCGGTGACGCGAAAGCCGCCGTCAACCTTCTCGGCGCGAGTCGCCGTACCGGCCAGAGCGCCCGGAAGGAGCCCCTCCGAGAACGGCTGCGAGTGAATCTCGCCGTCCTGGACAACGCCGCGGAACATCTCGGCGCGCCGGCGCTCGTGCAGTGCACGATCCTCATCTGACATGTCGAGCACATCGGCGACCTGACCGGCCCAGAGCATGGTCGCGTTATGCATGTTGAAGGTCAGCGCCGTCGAACCGCAGTGGCGGCCGATCTCCTCAGAGACGCGCATGTAGTCGGCGTAGCTCGCACCCATGCCGCCGTACTCCTTCGGCACGCATAGGGCGAGGAATCCACGCTCGCGCAGGTCGTTGAAGTTCCCCCATGGGAATGCGGCATCAAGGTCTGTCTGGACCGCGCGCTCCTCGAACTTCGGACCGAGCTCGGCGATAACCGCCACCATCTGCTCGCGGGTCATAGTCGAGTCGGGCTTCCCGAGCGGGCCGGACTTCCCAGCGGCACCGGTTGCGGCGACGGAACCTTCGTGGGCGGAGACTGTGTTTGTTGGTCGCATGGGATGAGTATGCGCACTCAGCCGAATAAGTCAACACCGTTGACTAAATTTCTTCCGACGGCTACGGTGCGGCAATGCCGAACACCGTCGTCGACGTCGACCGCAAGCCCACGGCGTGGCGCGAATGCGGGGATTCGGAGCAGGTTGCCGTGTTCCTGCACGGTCTGGGCGGGACACGAATCGCATGGGGACCCAACTTGGTTGCGCTCAGCGAGACCCGGCGAGTGGTCGCGTGGGACGGCCCCGGCTACGGCGGGTCAGACCGCGTCGAGCGAACTGACTTCGCCGCCTATGCGGATCGAGCTGCGGAACTGATCCGAACCGTCTCGCCCGACCGCCCGGTCGACTTGGTGGGCACCTCCTTCGGCGGAATGATCAGCCAGTACATGACCGCGCGCAACCCGGAGCTCGTACGCAGCCTCGTCCTCCTGTGCACAAGCCCCGTGTTCGGCCTCAACGGC
>JAPLBU010000181.1:2417-8587 GCA_026392575.1 Actinomycetota bacterium
CATCACCGCGCCCACGCTGGTCGTCGTGGGCGCCGAGGACGACGAGACACCTCCGTCATACGCGGAGGCGATCGTCGCCCTCATGCCCAATGCCCGCCTCGAGGTGATCTCGGGTGCCGGACACCTGCTGAACCTCGAGGCGCCCGATGCCGTCAACGCAGCCATTCGCAACCACTGGGAGAACTCATGACCAACCGTCCCCCGCTCGCTGAGTGGCGCTGGATCGAGAGCTTTGCTCGCCAGTTCGCCATCAACGGAGTTACGCCAGGCATGGAGTGCATCGTGCTGTCCGAATCCGCCAGCCGGCCCGATCTGGTCGAGACCTCGGTCCTGGCCCTGGAGTCCCTGGGAGCAAAGCCGTTCGAGGTGGTCATGCGCACGCCCGCCAATCCGGGCCCCGTGGCCATCCACTCCACGGGGACCACGCTGGCCCTGAACCAGTTGCAGGGCGCTATCGGGGCCCTGTCCTCCGTACCGTTCGTCGTCGACTGCACTGTTGAGGGAATGCTGCACGCCAAGGAGCTGGGCACCATCCTCTCCTCTGGCACCAGCATCCTGATGGTGAGCTACGAGCACCCCGAGGTCTACGAGCGGATGGTGCACGACTCCGTCATGGCCGAACGGGTGCACGCGGCACACGAGGTGATGAAGTGTTCGAAGACGATGCACGCGACCAGCGAGTGGGGCACCGACGTCACCGTCCAACTCGCGGGCGCCTTCACCGCCGGCTCGACCGGGGTCATCTCGGGTCCCGGCTCCATCGCCCACTGGCCCGGCGGCCTCGTGCTTGCCTTCCCTGATCGCGACACGGTCAACGGGACGATCGTGCTGGCCCCCGGAGACATCAACCTCACCTTCAAGCACTACATCACCGAGCCGATCTCACTCGTCATCGAGAACGACTACGTCACCGACATCAAGGGCACTGGGTACCAGGCAGAGCTCATGCGCTCGTACCTCTCCGCTTTCGACGAGGATGCGTACGCCACCTCTCACGTCGGATTCGGAATGAATACCGGGGCCCGGTGGGACTTCCTGGAGATGTACGACCGGATGGACATCAACGGCACTGAAGCGCGCGCCTTCGCAGGCAACTTCCTCTTCAGCACTGGGGCGAACGAGAACGCCAATCGATTCACGGCCGGGCACTTCGACTTTCCCCTGCGGAACCACAGCGTCTGGCTTGACGAACATCAGGTGGTCGACACGGGAGTCCTCGTCGGCGTCGCGGCCGGGGAGGGCGCGTGACCACTGGTGAGCAGTTCGACGTCGTCTTCCCCGATCTTTTCGGCCTGACCCATGGAAAGACCGTCCCCAACCACCGCCTGGACTATCCAACGCACTACGCGGTGACCTGCATGGTGCAGGGACTGGATCTGGAGTTCCTCGAGATCGACCTGTACTCCACCGGAGCTGGCTTCCCCGACATGGAGGCTCGGGTCGACCTGGAGACCACGCGGCCGTGGCTCTCTGGGCGGAGCATTGCGATGGCGTCGCTCTTCCAGAGCAACGGGGACCCACTGCCCATGGACTCCCGCCGCCAACTGCGTCTGATCTGCGAGGAGTTCGAGGAGCTCGGCTATACGCCCATGGCGGGTTTCGAGATGGAGTTCTTCCTTCTGGAGAGGCGCCAGCCGATGACGCGCCTTGCCGTTCCCGATCATCGCGTGTACGGAATCGGCGACGGCGCGGACCCGTCCGGTACCCTCGAGGCCATCGTCGCCCTTGCCGAGCATGCCGACCTGCAGGTCGAGGGCATGAATGCAGAGTTCGCGCCCGCTCAGGTGGAAGTGAGTCTGCATTACCAGAACGCCCTCGCCTCAGCGGACTGCGCACTGCTGTTCCGCGAGCTCACCCGCCTCGTCGCGCGCACTCGCGGCATCGATGCCAGCTACATGGCGCGACCGTTCGGCGACACCGTGGGCAGCGGACTGCACGCCAACCTGAGCATGGCAAGGGCGGACGGCTCCAATGCCTTCGACGAGCCCGGCGACGAACTGGGCATCAGCGACCTGGCTCGCCATTTCATCGCGGGACTGCTCGTCCATCACGAGGCCATCACGGCCTTCGCCGCACCCACCGTGAACTCGTACAAGCGGCTCACCCCGGGAATGCTGAGCGGCTACTGGGCCAACTGGGGTATCGACAACCGTCTCTCGACCGTCCGCGTCCCGGGCCAGCGCGGTGCCACCACACGCGTCGAGCACCGCATGGCGGACGGAACTGCCTCACCTCACCTGCTCCTGTCGGCGCTAGCTGCCCGAGCCGCAGGTGGGAGATGCTGACTCTGAGCCCAACACCGATCGACACACGCCGCACACACTCGAGGGTGCTCTGGACGCTCTGATGGCGGACGAGAAACTGCGCAGCTACCTCGAGCCGGACCTGGTCGAGGTCTACGTGAAGCTCAAGCGGAAGGAGTACCAGCGCTGGCTCACAGCGGTGACCGACTGGGAGCAGAACGAGTACTCACGGGTCTACTGATGATCGACTGGCACGGGAGGCAGAAGGTGAGCGAGCAGGGCATCGAGGCCTGTCTGGAACACATTGTCGCTGCCGGGGTACAGATACGAGGCATGCGCAAGGGAGACGGGGTAGTCCTCAGGGCTGAGGGCCGCATAGTCGGCGCGCCACTTGCGGTACGTCGCTGCCCGGTTCGCCTTGCTGGATGCCAGAGGCGCATCGAGCACCGCCGAGCCAACCACATACTCGATGAGCACGTGGTACGCCATCGCCGACTCCGTGGGGTGCATCCCCAGGCGTTGGCAGGCGTTGAGCATGATCTCGGTGATCTGGAGTTCGCTGGCATGACGAGTAGGGCCCGACGCCGTCACAAGGGCCGCACCACTGCCGAGCATGACCTTGCGAAGTTTCGTGAGCACGCGGCGAATGTCCCAGTGCGGATTGTCGCTGGCCACAAATCCCTTCGTAACAGGAGCGATTGCCCTGTCGCCGACCTCACGGAGGAGATCGTCGAGGTCCTCGTAATGCCGGTACAGCGCAGCGGGGTCCACGCCGAGCTTCTTCGCCACTGCACGCAGGCTGAAGGAGGCGAGTCCGTCCTTGTGGATCATCTCAAGGGAGGTCTGGCAGATCAGGTCGCGCGTGAGATGGCCACGCTGCGACCGCGTCTTCTTCTCAACCACGATGTCAGGCTACCGACAAGCTCATGCCCCACGCACCTGAGGGACATCTGATGGCGCTCTCGCAGTTCGGCATGACTGCTGCCGTCGTCACCATAGGCGACGAGGTCGTAGAGGGACGGGTCGCAAACGAGAACGCTGCATGGATCAGCGGCCAACTGATGGAGCGTGGGCTCTGGCCGCGCCTCGTGATCGCGATCCCCGACGACGAGGACCTGATCGTGCGCACGCTGCGCATGGCCTGGGACTCGGCCGACATCGTGATCGTCTCGGGGGGCCTGGGCTTCACGCCTGACGACATCACACGCCGGGCCGTGGCGCGCGCCTGCCTGCGCGACGCGGTCATCGATGAGCACGTCTCCCGCACTGTGCTCGACACGCTTGATTGGGTCGATGCCGAGACTGCGCGAGCGGTTTCCTCCTTCCCGGAGGGTGCGAAACCGATTCTGAGCCCGTGTGGTGGCGTTCCCGGCTTCTCCGTCGGCGATCTCCACGTCCTTCCCGGCTCCCCGCGGGAGATGAGGGCCATGTTCGCCACGATCCCCCTTCCCGAGGGCGCAGATCAGGACATCACCACGACTCACCTGAACTGTCGAACCACAGAGGATGCGATCCAGAGCGTCCTCGTGGAGTTCGACGAGCACTTCCACGACGTTCGACTGGGCTCCTACCCCGACTACAGCCAGCACGAACCGTCTGTGAACATCGTCCTTGTCAGCCGATCGGTGGAGTCTCTTGAGAGTGCCGACGAGTGGCTGTCGCGGACGTGGAACTGTGCCACCACTCACTGAGTAGGCGTAATCACGGCGATATGGCGATCAGGAGATCAGGAAATCAATGAGTACCCCAGCATCCCTCCGCACGCCTCGAATTGCCGCCATTCCCGGTGACGGCATCGGCACCGAGGTGATTCCCGGGGCAGCTTGCGTGCTTGACGCGGCCCTGGAACCCGATGGGGTGACCGTGGACTGGACCAGGCTCGAGTGGGGCTGCGACTACTTCCTCGAGCGTGGGCGAATGATGCCCGCGGACGGCCTCGACCAGTTACGGGGCTTCGACGCGATCTTCCTAGGCGCAGTCGGCCGGCCCGATGTTCCAGATCACGAGTCGCTCTGGGGGCTGCTGATTCCCATTCGCCGCGCATTCGACCAGTACGTCAACCTTCGGCCCGTGCGGCAGTTCGACGGGCTCCCCACTCGGGTTGCCCTCAGCCAGGACCAGCGGGTCGACATGGTCATCGTGCGGGAGAACACCGAAGGCGAGTACTCCGAGATCGGCGGCCGGTTCGGCCGGGGGACCGACCGCGAGTTCGCACTCCAGGAGAACGTCTTCACTCGCACTGGCATCGAACGCGTATCGCGCTACGCGTTCGATCTCGCCGCGCGGCGACGCCAGCTTGTGACGTCCGCAACCAAGTCCAACGGCATCATTCACACCATGCCCTTCTGGGACGAGGTCGTCGAGGACATCGCCGGGAGCTACCCGGGCGTGACCCTCGAAAAGCGGCTCATCGACGCGCTGTGCGCGGAGATCGTCCAGCGGCCCGCCGACTTCGATGTCATCGTCGCGTCGAACCTGTTCGGCGACATCCTGTCGGATCTCGCCGCAGCTGTGGTTGGGAGTCTTGGTATCGCCGCGTCAGGGAACATCAGCCCGGCGGGATCTGCCCCGTCCATGTTCGAGCCGGTTCATGGCTCCGCACCCGACATCGCGGGCCGGGGCATTGCCAATCCGGTCGCCGCCGTGTGGTCCGGCGCGATGATGCTGGAGCACCTCGGCTACCGAGCGGCCAGCGATCGCATCATGGCAGCGGTCGGAGCCACGCTTGCCCAGCCGAGCACTCGCACCGCCGACGTCGGTGGGACTGCCGACACCCGGGGCGTCGTCGACGCGCTGCTTGCGGAACTGCGACCGTGACGCAGCCGGGTCGATCGCTCGACGCCAGGACGGTTTGCATCCATCCGGTCATCCACGTGGAGTCGGCCGCACAGGTGGTCGCCGACCTGATGCTCATCTGCGATGCCGAGATCGCCGGTGTCTTCCTCATCGACCACGACGCCAACAACGACCGCCTCGCCGAGTCCCTATCCGCTGCACACAAACTCGATACAGGCGTACCGTTGGGCGCCAATGTGATCCGGCGCAGCGCCCGAGAGTCCTTGGAGGTGCTGGCATCCCGACTCGACGACCTGTCGATCGTCGATGCCCTGTGGGTCGACACTGTGGGCCTCGAGACCGGCCAGAGCGCCGCCATGCACGCCGCCTACCTCGAAGCCCGGCACGCGTACCACTGGTCAGGGCGCCTGTTCGGCGGCATCGCCTTCAAGCATCAGGCGGCCGTTGCAGACCACGAACTCGCGGCCCTGGCCGCCCAAGCGCCGAGCCTGTGCGATGTGCCCACCACATCGGGGGCAGCGACCGGAAGCGGTCCCTCCATTCGCAAGCTCCAGATCATTCGCCAAGGCCTTCCCACCGGCCCGCTGGCCGTCGCCAGCGGGGTGACCCCAGGGAATCTCCGCACCTTCACGCCCTACCTCAGCGACGTTCTGGTGTCGACGGGCATCTCGGGCGACGATGGTCGGATCAGCCGCGAACGCCTCGACGACCTAGTGCGGGCCGCCGAAGGTCCGAGCTCCTGAAGCACGCCGGCTGCACCGGCCGCGCCAGTAGCCCCGGTAGCGTGTGCCCATGGCCTCGTTAGGCGGTGGCGCCTGGGACGTGGATGCCCGCACGGCGCGACCTCAATCCGGGACGCGATCGCACCCGGACGACGGATGGGTGCTGCTGGCGTTCTCGATTCCCGAGTCCGCCCGGGATCTGCGCTACCGCCTGCGCTCGCGCCTGAGCCGGGTAGGAGCCGGGCAGGTCGACAGGGGCCTGTGGATCGGACCCAAGCACCTGCTGCCGGACATCGCACTCGTGACGTCCGACCTCCATGTGCAAGAGCGAGTATCCGTCTTCACAGCGGAGCACATCGGCTACGAGCCCACCCCTGCCGCAGTCCGCCGGTGGTGGGATCTCGACACG
>JAPLBU010000300.1:0-5242 GCA_026392575.1 Actinomycetota bacterium
CGGCGCCCGCACCTTCCAGTGCAGATCCCGACACCCCGACGGTCAGCGTCGGGCTGTTGGCCGTCATGGCCACGTTGACGAACTCGGTTGCCTCAGCGGTGCTCGGCGCCGTCCCCTTGAGGGTCACCGTGGCGTAGGCGACGGAGCCGTCCTGCGAGACCGCAGAGGTGGCGGCCTGCGTCGCGCTGGCGGCATTGGCCAACTCCTGTGCCTTGGCCTTCACCTCCGCCATGGCCTTCGTGGCCTCCCTGGTGTCCTTCGGGAGCGCGTGCGCGAACGCGGCGAGCTTCTTGGGGCTCGCGGCTGCGAGCCCTGCGAGAGTCGTAGCGGGGAGTCGCGCGAAAGTATTGAGGTCACCGAATGCCGCGACGACCTTGTCGATGTCCGCCTTCGTCAGTCCGACGAGGAAGGACAGTTCCTTGGGCGTGAGCTTCGCGAGCTTGTCGAGCGTCCCCTTGGACGAGGACGCCATCGACGCAAGGCCGGGCAGGGCCCGGGCCACTGCCGCGAGCTTCGCCGGGCTGGCCTTCGCCAGCGGGGCGATGTCCTTGAGCAGCGTCGCCGCCTGCTTCACCTGCTTCTTCGTCAGACCCGCGGCCTTGGCCACGGCTGCAATCAGGGCGGCGAGCTGGGGATCGGCAGCCTCGGCTTTTGCCAGACCTGCCACGACCTTCTCGATGCCGCGTACCTCGGCCGGCAGTTTCTTCGCGAACGCAGCGAGGTCGGACTTGGGCGTGTCAGCAAGTTCCTTGAGCACCGACCGCGGCAGGTGCGCGAACGAGTCGAGGCCGCCGATGGCCGACAGTCCGGCCTCGATGTCAGCGGAACTCAGCCCGACGATGAAGTGGAGGTCGGCGGGCGTGATCGCCGCAAGGGCGGCCAGGTCAGCCTTCGGCAGTTGCGCCAACTTGGCGATCTCGGGCAGGGCTCGGCCGAGGGCGGCCAGCTTCGCCGGGTCGGCCTTCTCCAGGGGTGCCAGCTCGTCCAGGAACTTCGCCGCCTCGTCGAGCTGGTCCTCCGGGATGCCCGTCTTCTTGCTCAGTTCCGAGCGGATCGCCTCGAGCACGGCAGCGCGCAGGTCCGTCGGTGTCGGCTTCGGGCACGTTGACCCGTAGTTCTTGCCGTAGGGGCCGACCACGCACGTGACGTAGTCCAGAGCAGCCAGTCGCTGCAGCGTCGGCTCGATCGCTGCCTTCGTGGCCTCGTCCGTGACGGCACCGCTGCGAGGGGCCCAGATCACCTGGACGGATGTCGTGTCCGTCGGCTTGCCCGCTAGTTCAGTGAGCAGGTCCTGCGCCGTCGTGGACTGGACGCCGGGCAGGGCGAAGCTGTCGTTGAACTTGCCTCCGAAGGCGCTGGCCGATGCACCGATGATGATCACCACAAGGAGCCACACGATCAGGGCTATCACGGGTCGGCGCACTGCCCAGCGGCTCACAGTCGCCATAGTGCCGGAATTGTCGGCGCTCAGGGTCGCTTTGGTGTGGACGTGCTGTCAGCTCGTGATGTCCTTCTGAGCGACGCGCGCCCAGGCGAGCGAGGCGAACCCCTGCCGCATGCTGTCGAAGAACATCGGGTTGCGGAACAGATCGGCGAACGAGGGCCAGTAGTGCACGGGCAGCCACGGATGGATCCAGTCCAGCTGCGAGATGCCGTCGAGGATCCACATGGCCGTCGAGATGATGGTGACCGTGATCATCGCCGCGATGGGCTGCTCGGTCAGCGTGGAGACGAACAGCCCGATCGCGGCAAGGCCGGCCAGGCATGCGGTGATGTACAGCACCGCCAGCGCCACGCGGCCGAGCGCCTCGACCAGCGGGATCTCATCGCCGGAGAGAAGGGTCACCGGCCCGAGCCCGAAGAAGATGCCGCCGGCGATGATGCCGGCCACCGTGACGACCAGGACACCGACGAAGGCCCCGATGACGAGCGAGATGTACTTGATCACCAGAAGTCGCGTGCGCTGCACCGGAACGGTGAGCAGATAGCGCAGCGTGCCGGTGTTCGCCTCGCCCGCGATGGCATCGCCCGACAGCACGGCGACAGCAAGGGGAAGGAACAGCGCGAGCTCGATGGTCAGCGCCGACAGTGCGACGAAGATCCCGTTCGAGGTCGCAGACGCGATGAAGCCGGTCCCGCGACCGCGGACGGCGGCGCGCACGAGGATGCCCGCCTGGTTGCGACGTCGACCGACGATGAGGTGCATCTCCGAGCCCAGGAGACGCAGCGATGCGTTAGCCGCTGACATCGAAGCCCTCCCCGGTGAGGGACACGAACAAGTCCTCGAGGCTCGGTGCCTGGATGCTGAAGCCGCGCACGGCGACTTCTGCGTGGACGAGTGCAGCCACGATCCGCGCGGGGTCGATGTCTGACGGTGTTGCGCGGACACCAGTCGGCGTCACGGCGATGTCGGCCAGGCCCAGGTCGCGCAGGACGGATGAGGCGCGCTCGACGTCGGTGGTGAGGACCTCAGCGACCGGTCGTGCACCACCGCGGACGTCGTCGAGGGTGCCCTGCGCCACGAGGCGGCCCTGTCGCATCACTCCCAGATGCGAGCAGACCTGCTCGACCTCGGAGAGGAGGTGGCTGGAGACGAGGACGGTGGTGCCCTCGGATGCGAGCGAGGCGATGAGGGTGCGGACCTCGCGCGTGCCCTGCGGGTCGAGGCCGTTCGTCGGCTCGTCCAGGACGAGAAGTTCGCGAGGCATGAGCAGGGCTGCGGCGATGGCCAGCCGCTGGCGCATGCCGAGCGAATAGGCGCGGTACTTCTTGCCCGCTGCGGCCATCAGGCCGACGCGTTCGAGGGCGGCGTCGGTGCGCGCGCGACTGGTGCGCGGATCTGCGAAGCGATCGGCAGCATCAAGTCGCACAAGGTTGGCGCGTCCCGACAGGTAGGGATGGAAAGCCGGTCCTTCGACGAGCGAGCCCACCCGAGGCAGCACGGTCGACACGTGAGCGGGCATGTCCGAGCCGAGGACCTGGATCTCACCGGCCGAGGCCTGCACGAGTCCGAGCAGCATCCGGATGGTGGTCGTCTTGCCGGAGCCGTTCGGGCCCAAGAAGCCGTAGACCGAGCCGAGGGGGACGTCGAGGTCGATGCCGTCGACGGCCATCTGGCTGCCGAACTGCTTGGTCAGTCCCGAAGTGGCGACCGCAGCGGGTGCCAGGGTCACGAGGCGGCCAGCGCGGCGCCCAGCGTCGTGGGCGAAACCGCACCGATGGCGACGCGACCGTCGTCCGTGAGGATCGCGGTGAACAGGGTGCCCTCGAGGACCTTGCCGCTGCCCCATGCGCCGAACGTGGTCGGAAGCGACTGAAGCATCGACGCGGCCTGCGTGCCCGAATCGCTCGCCGGGGTGGAGTCCGTTCCAGCAAGGGCATCGGCGGGCACGGTCATGATGGCGACGGTGCTCCAGCCGGTGCCGACGACCGTGGGCTTCGGCCCGTTGGGTGCATCAGTGGTCGGCTTCGTCATCGACCCTGCGGGATGCTCAGTGACGGTGGCACCGGCCGGGGGAGTGAAGGCGAAGAGAGCTGGATCGACGGCGCCAAAATCGACGGACGTGAAGCCGATCTCGAATGCGGGCTCCTGCATCTGCGTCGAGTAGACCTGCACGCGCAGGGGAACGAATGTCGCGCCATCCATGGCGATGACAACCTTGGCCACAAGCGTGTCGGATGACTTCGGGGTCAGGATCAGTTCGTAGACATCGCGACCGGCGACACGGTCCACACCGGACGTCGTGACTGCGGTGCTGCTGTCGATCGCGGCAAGAGCCTGTGTCGCAGCCTCCTGCGGAGTGCTGGGAAGCGAGACGTTCGCGGGGATTTCGGTCGAGGCGTCGCGGTCCGGCAGGACGTAGTGCTCGACCGTCCGGTCGGCATTCGAGTACGCCCAGACGTCCTGGCCGTTGCGCACGATGTCGTACTCATCCGCATCGGCAAGCAGGGCGACGCGCGAGCCGCCTGCACCATCGCTCCAGACGCGCGCGGTGTTCGTGCCGCTCAGCATCGCCGTCGGACTCGCACCGCGGCTGCTGCTCATCGGCAGCTCTGGGAGGCCGAGGTCCGCTATGGCCTCGACGGTGCCGGACACGCTGGTGGCGTTCGGCGCCTGCGCCTGCACGAGCAGTTCCTGCGCCGTCAGGGGCGGCAGCCCGGAATCGGCGGACGCGGCCACCGATCCGACGAGGGTTCCCCCGACGATCAGGGCGACGAGGGTTGCGGGGACGGCCCAGCGCAGGCGGGGGTTTCGATCGAAGACGGTCACCCCTCCATCATGCGTCATGAGGCCCGAAATGGCCACATTCGGCCAAGCTCCAGCAGTCGCGCGCCCTGTGGCTTCCTTCTTCACTCCGCGTTCGGATTCACCGCGCTGCTAGCCTGTCGCCGGCCGCATTTCAGGGGGAAACCGACGCCAACGTCGTGGTTCCTGCGTGTCACCGGGAATGTCGAATGTTGGATGGGAACAGATGAGGAATCGCAGTCGGCTGGTCGGGATCCTGGCTCTGGGGATCGCTCTTGCCACCATCGGGCAGGCACCAGCGGTGCAGGCAGTCGACCGTCCCGACCTCGTGAGCATCCGCAACCTTGCCCGAGACGCCTACATCTGGGGGCTGGCACCGGAGTTCGTCTACCGATTCTCCCATTATCAGGAGCTCGTGAGTGCTCCGGTCAACACGCTGAAGTACGGGAACAACGAGGCGGCGTGGAACAACAACGCCACCAATGCGGGGGATGCATCGGTCCTCTACATCAACGCCTTCATCGACTTCAACACCACGGGCGGTGCCCCCATGGTGCTCACCGTTCCGCCGACAACCGGTCAGTACTACGTGGCCAACTACCTGGACGCATTCGTCAATGGCATCGGCAGTATCGGCAACCGCACCACGCCGACGAACGTGGCGACCTCGTACGTCCTTGTCAGCCCGACGGATCCGCTGGCCGACATGAAGACGGTCACGCTGAACGGCACGGTGTATCCGGTACTGGCCACCGACACTCAGCTGAACTGGCTGCTCATCCGGATCCGCGCGAACTCGCTCACCGCCGCTGCAGCGTCGACCTCGGTGGCAAGCGTCCGGCAGAACGTGGTCGACGCGTTCGCGCTCAACAGCCTGAGCGACTTCGCCGCCAACGGCTACGCAGCGGTCTACCCGGCAAGCTTCGACAATGTCACTCCCAGCCCAGCGCAGTCGAAGCAGGCGCAGGCGTGGCAGTCTGCACCGACGAACGCCGT
>JAPLBU010000300.1:5307-7270 GCA_026392575.1 Actinomycetota bacterium
GAAGGGCTGGCGTACAGCCCGCTGCCCACCGCTGCCACCGGCATGTCCGGAACGCCGATTTCCGACCTGCCACCGCAGTACCTGCCTCAGTACGGCGCCACCGACACGTACTACATGCCGGCCTACCCGCAGCAGGCGACGCTGGACCGGTTCGCTCCGATCGGACTGACGGCCGCAGGCTTCGACGTCCCCGATGGCTGGAAGGCTGCTGAGCTCGCCGCCCTGAAGAGCGGATTCGAGGCCGGCGAGAAGATCGCTCAGACGGCCGCGACATCGGGCACGGCCAAATCGGCGACTAACTACTGGTCCTATCTGAACAAGATGATCGGCACATACGCCAACACGAGAGCCGGCTACCTCACGCGGGCGATCGTGGTGCTCGCCGGCGCCTCGGCCAACGTCCCGCTCGACGGCGTCTACCCGACGATGAACTCCAACGACGGCAGCACCCAGCTCGATGGGAACAACACTTACAGCATCACCTTCACTCCGCCCCAGGACAGCTACACCAGCTACCCGGTGACGGGCATCCTGCCGCCGATGGTGGAGCAGGGCGGAAAGGTCGCGGGCTTCTGGTCGCTCGTGGTGTACCAACCGGACGCGACGTCCAGCTCCGCGCCCTTCATTCCCCAGACAAGCGTGCTGAACACCGTCTACTCCGACGCGACCAGCACGAATGTGATCAGTGTCGACGCTGCCAGCGACACCCTGACCGTCAACGCACCTGCGTGGGGGCCGATCGGCCTCAGTACCCCGTTGATCTTCGGTGCGAACGCCCCGGGGCCGTCTACTACGTCGCCGCTGGCTTGACCGGGTCAACTGCTGGCCCGTACTCCTTCCAGGTGTCGCGGACGTGGTTGCAGGAGCTCTCGCCGGGAAAGGTGCCGATCCAGCAGAGCGCCTCGCTCGGCGGGTCGCCCGGTCCGATCGTGCCGCTCACCGCAGGGACGTCGCCGCTCACCTTCGGACTCGTGCAGCCGGTGTCCCAGCTGGGCTCAGACCAGCTCAGCGCGGGTGACCTGGCGGTCAATGCGGACGGGTCGGTGACCCTGTGGGTCGGCCCCAGCCTGCCGGCAGGCGCGGCCGCGTCGAACTGGATCCCGACGCCCAGCACCGCCTATTACCAGTCGCTCTACGGCACGGCCGTCAGCGTCCCGACGAGCATCCAGGCGATGATCCGGATGTACTACCCGACACCGGGGAGCCAACCGCCGTCGATTCTCCCGCTCAACAGCGACGTGTCGACGACATATGTTCTGCCGCCGCTGGTCGCGGTGGATTCGTCCGGCAGCGCCTCCGCCGTTGTGGCACCCGGGGTCGTGGTTGTCAGCGACGGGGTCGCGGCGAATCTCAAGCACCGTGTCATCCCGCGCCTCCTCTCCGTGACCATCGGTGGTGCAGGGCATGTGTCGCTCACGCGTGGGCGACCCGTGGCCCTCGATGTCCAGGGCATGTCGCCTGGGCGGCACTACCGCGTCCGGATCAAGGTCGACGGCGTGTATCGGGATGTGGGTGTCGTCCGTGCAGCTCCGAATGGCCGGCTGGCGCTCCCGGCCCTGGCTGTCAGCAGGCCCGGGACCTATCCGCTTGCCGTGACGAGGATCAACGGAACCGTGCACAGATTCCTCGTGCTCGACGTCCCCGGTCGGTCATAGCGGCGCACAGATCTCCGTTGGCGGAGTCTGGCACTCATGGGAATCGGTGGGTCGCTCCCAACAGGCTTGCCGCGCATCCAAGGCAATGCTCCGGGCTTCGGCTGCGGTGATGAGCAAGCGTGTCTGGTGCGACAGGTCGCGCGATGCGCGGCGGTCGATATACGCCGCGGTCTTCCACGCGATGAACGCTGGCCGCGTTGGCACCTGCAGCACGGCAGGACCAGCATCGGAGTAGCGCTGCTCGAGTTCCATCGACTCGAATGGCCACGCGGGGTAGTGGTCTTCCGGCAGCAACGGGATCTGGACCG
>JAPLBU010000341.1 GCA_026392575.1 Actinomycetota bacterium
AGGCCCACTACATCAAGAACCCCGAGGCCCAGCGCACCCAGCGGGTCGAGACCCTCCTGGCGCAGTCCGAGCGAGTGCTGTTCATGACGGGGACAGCGATCGAGAACCGTGGCGCGGAGTTCGTCGATCTCGTCCGGCTCCTCGATCCGTCCGTCGCCGCACGGCTGAGCGGGCCGGCCGCCCTGGTCGCACCGCTGGAGTTCCGCGCCCGTGTCGCACCGCTCTACCTGCGCCGCAACGCCGACGAGGTCCTCACCGAACTGCCCGCGCTGATCGAAGTCGATGAGTGGGAGGAGATGACCAACCACGACTTCGAGCACTACCGCCGCGCCGTAGCGGACAGCAACCTGATGGCGATGCGCCGCGCCGGATTCATGGCCGGTGCGATGCGCAGCTCCGCCAAACTCGACCGCCTCCTCGAACTCGTCTCCGAGGCTGCCGCGTCCGGGCACAAGGTCATCGTCTACTCCTACTTCCTTGATGTCCTCGACATCGTCACCACGGCGCTAAGTGGTGTGGTGTTCGGACCGATCACCGGAGCGACTCCGCCCGCCGCCCGTCAAGGTCTCGTTGACGAGTTCACCGCGGCAGCACCCGGCGCAGTGCTGGTCTCCCAGATCGTGGCCGGCGGTGTCGGGCTCAACATTCAGGCAGCGTCCGTGGTGATCCTGTGCGAACCGCAGTTCAAGCCTTCCACGGAGAATCAGGCAATCGCGCGCGCCCGCCGCATGGGCCAGTTGAAGACCGTGCAGGTCCATCGCCTGCTCAACCCCGACAGCATCGACGAACGCATCCTGGAGATCCTCGAAGCCAAGACAGCCGTCTTCGACGACTACGCCCGCGAGAGTGACCTCGCCGATGCGTCCGGCGACGCCATCGACCCCCGCGCGGCATTGCGCATCGTGTCCGATGAGCGCAAACGGCTAGGGCTTGCGGAGGTCTCTGCTGTGGTCGGCGCGGTGCCGATGTCAGACCCTGATGGTGAACTGCTCCCATAACAGGGGAGGTACAGGGTGAGTGAACTACTGATGTCCGTCATCGCCGGACCCAGCCATCCGAATTCAGGTGAGCTCGGATCAGTGCACGTCTTCGGAGGCCTCTACGTCGGAGGCAGCGCAGCATGGCGTTTCGGATCTGTCTTGAACAATCCCTCGCCCTACGAGGAAGTCATTCCGGTTGCGCTGAGTTCCGGCGGCAGTCTCGTGAGCGAGATTCGCGCAGGGGTCACTCTGTGTCTCAACATCGGTGCAGCCAGGAGCATCGCCAGTGACGTCCTCGGCCCGGATTGGGCGGACTCGTTTCTCGAGCTACCTGTGGATGTGCTTGACCGCATCGGTGCCGAGTCGCGGAACAAGGGCGTCGGCCTCTTGATCACGAGTATCGATGAGAGTGCGCTCGGCGAAGTCGAGGGGATTCTGGATGACGACGGCTGGTCGGTAATGCTCTGCGGCCCACGTGGATCGCATCTGCAGACCCAGTGGGACCGATGGGGTTCCCGCTAGTCGGCCCATGAGTAGCGTCTTGCCCATGGCGCTTGACTCTTTTATTGCTGATGACCTTGTCTGGACCCCTTGGCGGGACTTGGCAGACGCGTCAGCGCGCAGACTCGGCATGAGCGGCCCGGGGCTCTACCGCGTTCGTTCGCACGAGGTAGAGGAGTTCGCCTACGTTGGTCAGACTCGTTCTCTGCGCGCGAGGCTGAGTCAGTTGTGCACTCTGTACCGCGACGAGATCCCCTTTGGCGATCCACACACGGCGGCACCGTGCCTATGGGTCATGCGCACCCAGCAAGGAGCCGTCTTCGAGTTCTCCACCTGTTCGCTAGACGTCGACACGACAGACCTCAAGGCGGCGGAGTGCCGCGTGGTCAGCGAGCATCGAGAACAGTTCGGGACTTCGCCCTTCGCTTCATGCGGCCGCATGCCCGACGGCTGGGTCAAGTCAACGGGCAACACATCAGCGCTCGTGGCCAGCGGTCGTCGTCGGCGGGGCTTCGCCGATCCGCTGGTCCATCGCACGCCGGACTACCCCTGTGTTCTGGACAGGACTAGGACGCCTGTGGCACCCGATTGGGCAGGGCTCCAATGGTCCGACTGGGCGCCTCTAGCGTCGGCTCCTGCCGTGCGTGGTGTCTACCGTGTGCGGCGATCCGAGGCAGGCGAACTGGTCTACGTCGGGCAGGGGATTGTGGCGGCCAGACTTCGAGCTCATGCGGCGAAGTCGGCCCAGCTGGGGCACCGGCAGGCCGAATGGTTCTCCGGGTCGCCGCAGGCATCGTGGGTGGCTCTTGAGGACCTCACATCCCAGCAACTGCTCGAGGTCGAGTGCGACCTGATCGCCAGTCACGTGGTGCGGTGTGGCCACGCTCCGGCGGCGCAGTTCCTGGGATGACGGTGCCGTTGAGCAACTCGGTAAGGCCCTTGGGGGCACCAGACGGTGGAGTCAGTCGCAGATGGTGAGTCGCATCACGAACTTCCAGCTGACCGTGCGGTATCAGTTCAGTCAGTGGGCGGTAGGACGACGGCTCCGCGCTGCAGTCGGCGCATGAGCTTCCCGCCGACGACGGCCTCGAGCTCGGCGGAGTCGCCGACGACGATGAGCAGGTCGCGCGCGCGGCTCATCCCTGCATACAGGACGCTGCGCGGGTCGACGCCCTCGTGGAACCCATCGATGGCGAGCACCACGACCGGCCGCTCGAGGCCCTTGAACCCGGCGACGGTGGAGTAGAAGACGTCGTTGCCCCAGAAGTCCTCCCAGTACGCGGCCTTGTCGTCTGAGGACTCCACCTGGACCGGGTGCCGATGCTGTGTCGTGAGCAGCGCGATGTGCTCGTTGAGAGTGACGGGAACCAGCGGAACCTCCGGGCGTCCGCGGCGCTGTGTGAAGACGGCCTGCTCGTCATCACGCATCACGGCGAGCCGGTAGTCATCGCTCGCGGCGGAGGCCAGCAGTGCTGGCCACCACGAGTCGGCGAAGTCCTGCGCCTCATCGACGACGAAGGCAGTGAAGCGCTGATCGTCTGCCAGGCCGCGTGCCGCCTCCAGCATGCGCTGCGGTGCGTCCGTCTCCCAGAACTGCGAACCGGCATCCGGTCCGGCCATCACACCCCACGTCCAACCCAGCTGGTGGAAGGTGCCGATGAAGGCGGGCTGGCTGCGGGCGGGCAGCTCGGCCATGGCATGACTGACGCTGGAGGCGACGCCGCGCCCGTACGACACGAAGCACACTCGCTCACCGGCTTCGGACCAGCGGCGAGCCTGCTCCATCGCCAGCCACGTCTTGCCGGTGCCGGCCGAGCCGGTGATCTCGAAGCGGCGGTTCTGGGCGATGAGTCCCAGCACCCGTGCCTGCGTCTCGGTGAGCTGGTCGACATGCTGGAGTCGGGCAGCAGAGCGGGCGGCGATCTCCCCGGGCTGGTCCCACGTGCCGAGCAGGTGCTCGAGGACTGCGTCCACCCATGGCGTCCGCGGTGCAGCCAGCGTCAAGGCCGGGTCCCATAGCCGGTTCCAGGCCAGCTGGACGATCTGCGGCACGTCGGACTTGCCAATGAGGACGTCGCGTCGACCCTGCGGCCCCATGTCGTGGGTGACCTCGGTGTACGGGAAGCAGGCCATCCATGTCGCGCGCACCTTGCCGCGCGACCAGTGCGGCCGGCTCTCCAGGAACCGCTTCAGCGCGTACATGCCCTTCATCGCCTGATTGAGCGGATCGATCGGGTGCGTACCGTCGGCTCCGGTCTGCTGGAAGGAACCGTTCGAGTACGTCACGTGGCCACCCTTGACCTCGATGACTACTGCGCCAGCGTCGGGCATGAGGACCAGCAGGTCGATCTCGACGTCGCCGTCCCGTGGGTCGGTGAACCGAACTCCGTGGAGCAGGACGTCGTCGTCACGCAGCCCGGCCTTCAGAGCCTCCCACGCCACACGCTCGGAATCGTCCGCGAACTGCGGATGCTCCGGGTGGACGAAGGGCGGCACGCCGTCACGCTACCGGCCTTGGCTGGAGGCAAACGGTTGTTGCGCGGTCCGTCTCTTTCACGCAAGGTGCTGGCCTCATGAATCCCGCGACCGAACGGTGTTTCGTCTGTCACCTCCGCGCAGGGCACCTCACCTGGTGCGGCCACTGCCGCATCAGGAGGGGGCGTGACGGAGGTCAGCCCTAACGACGAATGTTAATTGTTGTGAGTTTGTAACATCTGGGGCGTGCTTTAGGCACACATGTTCACTAGCCTGTTCACATGACCGGATCTGCGCGCCGCCGCGCGATCGAAGCCGCCATCCGCAAGGACGGGGAGGTGACGATCGCGGCCCTCGCCGAGAAGCACAGCGTCTCCGAGATGACGATCCGGCGTGACCTCGAGGCTCTGGAGATTTCGGGAAGCGTTCGGCGGGTGCGCGGGGGAGCGATCTCCACAGTCAGCCGTTCTTATGAGCCGCCCCTGACCCACCGATTGGTCGACAATGCCGAGGCGAAGAAGGCGATTGGCGCTGCGGCGGCCAACCTGTTGTCCCCGGGCGAGACGGCGATCCTCGATGTGGGCACGAGCACGCTGGAGATGGCCAAGCGTCTTCATGGTCATCGTGGCAACACGATCGTCACGCCTTCCCTCATGGTCGCCATGGAACTGGGCGGAAACCCGAATCTGCGCGTCCTCGTCACGGGCGGTGTGGTGCGGCCGGGGGAGATGAGCCTCATTGGGCCGCCGGCCGAGGACGCTTTCAACGACGTGAACTGCGACGTTGTGTTCCTGGGCGTGGCGGGCGTCGACCCCGACAGCGGCCTAACGGAATACAGCCTTGAGGACACACGGGTGAAGCGCGCTGCGCTCAAGGCAGCCCGTCGCGCAGTCGTCCTGGCCGATGAATCGAAGCTAGGTCGCGTGGCGTTCTCACACGTTGCGCCCATCAGCGTGGTGGACACCCTTGTCACGGACGCTGCACCGACGCACCCAGTTGTCGTGGCGCTGCGAGATATGGGAACGACCATCGTGCACGCCAATTAGTTCACTGATCACTAACAGATGGAGGAGTCGTGACGTCACGGTTCGCCCGCATTTTCCCCGGTATCGAGAAGCCACTGATCGCGATGGCCCACGTGCCTCCACTCCCGGGGACACCCCTCTATGACGAGAAGGCAGGTGTCGAGGGACTGATCTCTGCCGTGCGCCGTGACACGGAGATCCTGCTCGCCGCGGGGTTCGACGCGATTATGTTCTGCAACGAGGGAGACCGACCCTACGAACTACACGCCGGTCTCGAGTCGGCCGCTGTCATGGCGCGGGTCGTAACCGAGTGCAAGCCCACTGATCGACCCTTCGGCGTCGACTTCCTCTGGGACGCGCGCTGCGCGCTCGCGGTCGGCGTCGCCACGGGCGCATCGTTTATGCGCGAGGTCGTCACCGGGGTGTGGGAGTCCGACATGGGCCTGTGGAACACCGACGCTGCCGCGGTGCTGCGAGAGCGCCGCCGGCTCGACTGCAGCGACCTCGCGATCTTCATGAACATCACGCCGGAGTTCGCGTCGCCGATCGGCACCCGCTCACCGGCCCAGTCGGCGAAGTCGGCCGTGGTTTCCAGCCTCGCGGACGTCATCCTCGTATCCGGTCCGATGGCAGGCGCAGAGCCGGATGTCTCGATCGTGAAGGACGTGCGAGCCGCCGTGCCGACTGACGTTCCGGTCCTCCTCAACACCGGAGCCAAGGCCGCCACCATCGCCAAGTACCTGCAGTTCGCGGACGGCTGCATCGTCGGTAGCGACCTCAAGGTCGACGGATACACCTGGAATCCCGTTGACCCGGCCCGCGCGTCCGCCTTCATCTCGGCAGCGAGGGGCGGATGAGCCTGCTCGTTGGCATCGATCTGGGCACCACTGGCACGAAGGTCGTCGTGGTGGATCCCGGCGTCGGCGTCATCGGATCCGCCACCTTGCCGTGCACGCTGAGTTCGGTAAACCCCGGGTGGGCTGAGGCCGACACGGAGCAGTGGTGGGACAACGTTTGCGCGGCAATACCGCAGGCCCTCGCCTCAGCGGGAGTCACCGCGACCGACATCTCGGCCGTTGCCGCGAGCGGAATGGTTCCCGCGGTCATTCCACTGGACGCGGACGGCGCGGTCTTGCGCGCGGCGATCCTGCAGAGCGACGCCCGAGCCTCGCGAGAGATCGACGCGCTGGCAGCCGTGCTCCCACCCGAGTCCGAACTCGTTGCCCGCACGGGGAGTGCGCTCACGCAGCAGTCTGTCGCTCCGACCCTCCTGTGGTTGCAGCGCAACGAGCCCGAGGTCTGGGCGCGCACGGCATCGCTCGCGGGGTCCTACGACTGGCTGGCACGACGTCTCGGCGCGCGACCTCACATTGAGCACAACTGGGCCATCGAGAGCGGCCTGTTCGAACTGTCGGGCGAACTGGCCGCCGATGTTCTATCAGCGGCCGGAATCAGGGGGGCGATCCTTCCTCCCGTCGAGCGCCCCGGCACCGTCGTCGGCGAAGTCAGCCGTACTGCGGCCGAGGCCACAGGGCTCAAGGCCGGCACCGCGATCGTCGTTGGGGGAGCCGATCACGTCCTGTCGGCGTATGCCGCGGGCCTCTCTGAGCCGGGGGACTGGCTCGTCAAGCTGGGCGGCGCTGGCGATGTACTGGTCGTCACCGACGAGGTGTTCGTGGACTCTCGCCTTTACCTTGACGCGCATCCGAACCCCGGCATGTGGATGCCGAACGGCTGCATGGCCACCAGCGGCAGCCTGCTGCGGTGGCTGCAGACGACGGTGAGTGGCGATGGCCCGCCCATCGACCTGATGCAACTCGATGCCGAGGCAGAGGGGCGTGATCCCGTTTCCCTGGTGATGCTGCCCTACTTCCTCGGAGAGAAGTCGCCCCTTCACGATCCCCTCCTCAGGGGTGCCGTCGTAGGACTCCATCTGGGCACGACCCGTGGCGACCTGCACCGCGCGGCACTGGAGGCCATCGCGTACGGCTTCCGCCAGCACGTCGACGTGTTCGCCGCCCGAGGTGTTGTCCTGAACGCGGCGAAGGTGACCAACGGCGGCAGCAAGTCGACACTCTGGAAGCACATCCTGGCGTCGGTCCTCCAGCGTCCGCTGATTCCCGTGCTTGGTCACCCGGGGGCCTCCTCGGGTGCGGCGTTTGCCGCCGGCATCGGCGTCGGACTCGTTCCGAACTGGACGGCGGTGAACTCCCTCGTGCGCCTCGGAGACCCGATCGAGCCTGACCCAGCGCACGTCGACACCTACAACGAGGGGTACGAAATGTTCCAGGAACTGACATCGGGGCTTGCGCCCATCTCACATCGACTCGCCCTGCGGGGTCGGAAGTGAGCCCGATGGACGGACCGGTTGCTGTCGTCACCGGTGGCGGATCGGGCATCGGTGCGGCCGTCAGCCGCGAGCTGGCGAGTCGGGGCCACTACGTGGTGGTCAGCGACCGCGATGCGGATGCCGCTGCGAGCGTTGCCGACGAGGTAGCTGGCGAGGCACTCCCGCTCGACGTGACCGACATCGTGGCGTGCCGATCTGCCGCGGAGGGCGTCGCGGAGCGCCACGGACGTCTGGATGTTTGGGTGTCCAATGCCGGGGTGTCGCGCATGCTGCGTTTCCTTGATGCAGAGGAGGCCGACTACGACTTCACGCTGGACGTGAACCTGAAGGGGGCCTTCTTCGCCTCGCAGGCTGCGGCCAGGGTCATGGCCCGACTCGGCGGCGGAATCATTGTCAACGTCGCGTCCATGGCCGGCAAGCAGGGTCGGGTCCCCTTCCTGGCAGATTATGTGGCCAGCAAGTTCGGTGTGGTCGGCCTCACCCAGGCGATGGCCTTCGAACTCGCTCCTCACGGGATCCGAGTCAACTCGGTCTGCCCTGGATTCGTCGCCACGCCCATGCAGGTTCGTGAACTTGCCTGGGAGGCAGAGCTTCGGGGGATGCCGATCGACGACGTCCGAGCCTCTTGGGTGGCGGATACGCCCATGGGACGTCTCGAGACCCCCGAGGACGTCGCGGTCGCAGTCGCGTTCCTCGCGGGACCGGATGCCCGGTTCATCACCGGAGAGTCGCTGGCCGTCAACGGCGGCGCCTACATGGACTAGCACGTCACACGCAGTTCGCACGACCCGGCAAGACACACGCATCACCTAAGGAGAGGTACTGAGATGAAGCGAGTTTTCCGACGAGGAAGCGGTCTCGGCGTAACTGCCGTGGTCGCTGCACTCGCGCTGACCGCATGTGGCGGCAGCACGAGCACCACGGAGTCCAGCGCCCCGGCGTCAACGGCAACGTCGGCAGTGGCGAGTGCGCCTGCCGCCGCTGACGTGACCGGCACGGTGCGCGTCCTCATGGAAGGCGTGCCTGACACGGACGTTGTCAAGGCGCTGCTGCCCGAGTTCAACAAGGTGTACCCGGGCGTCACGGTGGAGATCGAGACCGCGGCGTATGACCAGATGCGCGACAAGTACGTGGCCTCCTTCCAGGCCCCCGAGCCCACCTACGACATGGCTATCGTCGACAACCCCTGGATGTACGACTTCGCCCAGGCTGGCTTCCT
>JAPLBU010000019.1 GCA_026392575.1 Actinomycetota bacterium
CCACGGCAAGCGGATCGTCTATGACAAGGCGCTCATGACCGTGTGGCTGATGGACAAGCACGACCAGGTCGTTGCCCGCTACCCCGTCGTCGGTCGCTTCGACCGGCCGGCCAAGGGCACCTACCACGTGTTCTCGAAGTCACCGAAGGCCAACAACCCGAACTCGAAGGTCACCTTCAACTGGATGAACCGCTTCACGTACGGACCAGACACCAAGTCACCGATCGGCTTCCATGCAATCCCCCGCTACTACGACGGCAAGCCGATGCACTCGACGAAGCAGCTCGGTCTCGCCATCGCGGCCGGGGGCTGCGTGCGCCTGTCGGAGAAGGCCGCCAAGGTCGTCTACGACTTCCTGCGGGTCGGCACCCTCGTTGTGGTCCTGCCCTCGCCCTGATCCCCCAACTGACGCAGCATCGAAGGACTAGCGCTTCTTGCGGTTCTCCCGCTCGAGGCGGCGACGCTCGGCCCGTGAGGCATTGGGATCGATCTCGACGATCTCGCCGTCCTCGACCTCCATCTGCCCGTGCATGACCCCACCCGACTCCGTCGGCGCGCTGTACTCCATCTTCTGCGGTCGCGACGGCCCAAGACCCTTGGCGACGATCTCCGGCTCGGACTTCCGCGCAGGCTGCGATCCGGCCGCGACAGCAGCGGCAAGACCGGCCGTGGCGTCAGAGCCCGTTGCGTCCGCGAGTTCATCGACCGCCGCAGCAGCCTCCTCGGACACGGGCGGATTGACCTGCACCTCGACGTTGAACAGGTAGCCGACGGTCTCCTCCTTGATGGAGTCCATCATCGCCGTGAACAACTCGAAGCCCTCGCGCTGATACTCGATCAGCGGATCACGCTGTGCCATCGCACGCAGGCCGATTCCATCGCGCAGGTAGTCCATCTCGTAGAGATGCTCACGCCACTTGCGGTCGAGAACGGAGAGGATGACGCGGCGCTCGAGCTCGCGGGTGACCTCGTCGCCGAGGGTCTCCTCGCGGTGGTCGTAGGCACCCTGAGCATCGTCCACGAGTTCGGCGACTAGGAATTCCGAGCTGAGGCCAGAGCGGCTGCCGCCGGAACGGTCCTCGAGCTCCTCGACGCTCAAGCGCACGGGGTACAGCTGCTTGAGCGCCGTCCACAACTGCTCAAGATCCCACGACTCCGGGTAGCCCTCGGATGTCGCCGCCCGGACGTAGCCGGTGACGGTCTCGTTGATGAAGGTGCGGACCTGCTCCTCGATGTCCTCGCCCTCGATGACGCGTCGACGCTCGTCGTAGATCACCAGACGCTGACGGTTCAGGACATCGTCGTACTTCAGGACGTCCTTGCGGATCTCGAAGTTCTGCGCCTCGACCTGCGACTGGGCCGACCTGATGGCGTTGGTGACCATCTTCGCCTCAATGGGCACGTCGTCCGGGACATTGAAGCGCCGCAGGAAGGCATCGACCATGTCGGACTTGAACAGCCGCATGAGGTCGTCCTCGAGCGAGAGGTAGAACCGCGTCTCGCCGGGGTCGCCCTGACGGCCGGAACGACCGCGCAGCTGGTTGTCGATACGACGCGACTCGTGCCGCTCGGTGCCGAGGACGTAGAGGCCGCCGAGCGCGGTGACCTCGTTGTGCTCGGCCTCGACGGCCTTCTTGGCCCGCTCGAGGGCGGCGGGCCACTCGGCCTCGTACTCCTCGGGGGTGTCGACCGGGCTGAGCTCCTTCTGCGCGAGCTCGGCGGCGGCGAGGAACTCGGTGTTGCC
>JAPLBU010000365.1 GCA_026392575.1 Actinomycetota bacterium
TCACGTACTCAAGACCTCGTTGACGCAACCCGGCCAGGTCGGCGAGCGCCTGCTGCAGAACCCACGCACCCATCGGCACGACCAGTCCGGTGACCTCTGCCTGGGGGACGAAATCCAACGGTGGCAGGAGGCCGCCATCGGGACGTCGCATCCGCACCAACGCCTCCGCGCCCACGACTTCCTCGTCCGAGAGCCGCACAATCGGCTGGTAGTGCACGACCAGCGCGCCCGTGTCGATTGCCCGGCGAAGGTCATGCTGGATGGCGACCGCACGCTGCACCTCGTCGTCCACCGACCGCTCGTAGACCTCGATGCGATTGCGGCCGCCCTCCTTCGCGCGGTACATCGCCAGATCCGCGCGCCGAAGCAACTCGTCGACCGAGACATCGGCATCGGTCGTCATGGCAATGCCAATGCTCATCGTGGGGCGATAGGCCTGCTCTGCGTGGAGCCACGGGATGCTGAGCCTGTCCTGCAGCCGCATAGCCATCAGCATCGCGGCCGACTCGTCAGTGATGCCCTCGCCCAGCGCCACGAACTCATCTCCGCCGAGTCGCGCGATGGTGTCCTCCGGGCGCAGCGCAGATCGGAGGCGCCCGGCCACCTCGACGAGGAGTCGGTCCCCCACCGCATGGCCGAGGCTGTCGTTGATGTCCTTGAAGTGGTCAAGGTCGCAGAACATCACCGTGACCATCCCGGGATGCCGACGCAGGCGTTGGAGGGCCGAGTCCATTCGCTCATGCAGCGCGCGACGGTTGGGCAGCCCCGTGACGGCATCGCGCATGGCCTGATCCGAGAGTGCCTCCTCCGCAGCGCGACGAGCGGTGAAGTCCTCGAACTGGGCCACGATCTCTGCATCCGCCGGACTCGTGCCTCTGACGGCAGCCGCACTCATCAGCACCCAAACCATCCGGCCGTCGTCCGTCCGCATGCGCACCTCTCGCTGGCGCACGCTCGGTCCCTCGGACGTCCCGCTCTCGGCGGCGGCGAGCGTGAGTACGCCCAACGCGGTCTCTGCATCTTCAGGGTGCACGTGCTCGAGCAAGTTGCAGTCCTCGATCCGGCCCGATGGCGCACCCAGAAGGGCGCACATGGCGGCATTCGCGGCGTGGACCTGCACGCCGACCCGGTCGCTCATCGAGAGTCGGACGGCCGGCGTCGGCGAGAGCTCGAAGACCGCGTGGAGCAGTTCCGACTGCCGAGCCTCGCGTTCACGCGAGGCGAGAACCTCCGTGATGTCCGTCGCGATACCCCCGACCCCCCAAACGGCTCCGTCACTGTCACGCAGCGGGAACTTGGAACTCAGGTACGAGCGCTCCTCACCCGACGCATCGAGGTTCCGCTCCTCCACCTCGAACGCGTCGTTGGCCGCCATGACCTCCCGGTCAACCGCAAGGAATGCAGCCGACACATCCGAGGGAAAGATGTCCCGATCGCTGTGCTGCAGGGTCTCCTCGTCCGACACACCCGTGGTCTCTGACCAGGCGCGGTTCACGAGGATGTAGCGGCCGGCCTCGGCATCATTCCCCTTGTACGACTTCGCGAAGATCAGGGCGTCCGATCCGTCGATCACCTCACGCAGGAGCAGCGAGGACTCGTTGTCCCGTGCGATCGAAGCGAGGCGACCGTCACGCAAGACGGCGAGCGCGACTCGGTCGAGCGGATCCGGTGAGGCTGCTGCGAACGCCCCGGCGCCTCCCACCGTTCCCACGAGGGCCAGCCAGAACTGCACAGCAAGAACCGGTGCTACGGCCCGCAGCCCGAACCGAACCGCGATCCAGCTCGAGCCGAGGACCACGATGTACGGCCACCCGAGGAGCCCCTGTTGACCGGGCACAATGACGAAGAAGACAACGTATGTGGTTATCCCCGTGAACGCGATCGCTATGACGTACTCAAGTACCTCAGCGGCTGACAGGTGGATGCGTCGTCCGAACATGAGAACAGCAGGCGTGATGCAGACCAGTCCGAAGAGGTCGTCGATCAACCACGACCGCCATACGTGCAGGAACTCCTCGCCTAACATCTGCGGGTCGGTCAGGCCAGCGACCGCCACCAGCAGGCCAGCCACCGCAGCCACCGCAGCGACGATGAGCCCGTAGAGGACCAACTGCCCCGGGTCACGAAGCGGCGTCACCCCGGCGCGCCTCAGCAGGTAGGTCATCGCGAGGATCTCGGCACCAATAATGAGGCCGACCAGCACGGTGAACAACTCGAATTCATCCGAGATCGAGAACCGAAGGGTGACCCCCACGGCCGAGCCGA
>JAPLBU010000316.1:0-4801 GCA_026392575.1 Actinomycetota bacterium
CCTGCCTCGAAGCTGATCCCCTGCTGTTCTTCCACCCCCAGAACGAACGCGGTTCCTCCCGCGTGCGCCGCGACCGCACCGCGAAGATGGTCTGCGCCGGTTGCGAGGTCCGCATGGAGTGCGCCGACTACGCCGTCCGCGCCCGCGAGCCGTACGGGGTGTGGGGTGGCCTGTCGGAGGACGACCGCGAGCACATCTACTCACGCCTGGACTCCCGGCACTACCCGCGCGAGAAGGGCGAGGGCCTGCGGGTCGCTCGCGAGGAGATCGCCGAGGCCGTCTCGCCGCGCGCTCTGGGTATCGCGTAGGAAGCCGTTCCGCCAGCCCGATAGCGTTGCGCAGTGACACTTTCCGGACGCGACTTCCTCAAAGAGGCGGACTTCACGCCTGCCGAACTCGACGAACTGCTGCTGCTGGCGGCCCGGCTGAAGGCCGACCGCCGCAACGGCGCCGAGGCACAGCTCCTGCGTGGCAAGCAGCTGGCCTTGATCTTCGAGAAGACCTCCACCCGCACGCGCACCGCCTTCGAGGTGGCCATGCGCGATCAGGGCGGGCACATCACCGTCCTGGATCCGGCCAGCAGCCAGGTGGGCCACAAGGAGTCCATCGCCGACACCGCCCGCGTCCTCGCGCGCATCTTCGATGGCATTGAGTACCGCGGGACCAGCCAGTCCACGATCGAGACACTGGCCGCCTACTCGTCCGTCCCCGTCTTCAACGGGCTCACCGACGAATGGCATCCGACGCAGATGCTCGCCGACTTCCTGACCATGCGTGAGCACACAGCGGATCCGTCCGCTCCCCTGCGCTATGCCTATGTCGGCGACGCACGCTTCAACATGGGGAACTCCCTGCTCGTCATGGGCGCGCTGATGGGATCCGATGTCCGGCTGGTGGCTCCCCGATCGCTATGGCCCAGCCAGGAGGTGCAGGAGCTCGCCAGGGCGACCGCTGCACAGACCGGCGCTCTGCTGACCCTCACGGAGGATGTCGAGGCCGGACTCGCCGAAGCGGAGTTCGTGCACACCGACATCTGGGTCTCGATGGGTGAACCGGACGCCACCTGGGCAGAGCGAGTGGCCCTGCTGACTCCCTACCGAGTGGACGCGTCGCTCATGGCGCTCACCGGCGATCCGTCATCGAAGTTCATGCACTGCCTGCCCGCCTACCACGATCAGCAGACGGCGGTCGGGCGCAAGGTAGCGGCCGAGTACGGCCTCACGGACGGCGTCGAGGTCACCGATGAGGTGTTCGAGTCAGCCGCGAGCATCGTCTTCGATCAGGCCGAGAACCGAATGCACACCATCAAGGCCGTGCTCGTCGCCACGCTTGGCTGATCGCCGAGTTGTCCGGGCCGCCTACGCGTTGCTGAGCCGCTCGCGCAGCGCCGCCAGCTGACCACGCAGTTCCGCCGGTACCCGGTCACCGAATTGGTCGAAGTACTCCTCGGTGAGGTCGGACTCCGCGAGCCAGGTGACCGGATCGATGGCGAACAGGTCCGCGAGCTTGTCGGTACTGAGGTCCAGACCATCCACGTATAGGGCCCCGTCTTCCGGGACCCGGCCGATCGCGGTGTCGGTCGCCCCGGCCTCGCCCTCCAGCCGACGCACGATCCACTCGAGGACCCGCGAGTTCTCGCCGTAGCCCGGCCAGATGAACTTGCCGTCGGCGTCCTTGCGGAACCAGTTGACGGCGTAGATGCGCGGCAGCTTGGACGCGTCGGTCATCGTCCCGATCTTCAGCCAGTGGCCCCAGTAGTCCGCCATGTTGTAGCCGCAGAACGGCAGCATGGCGAAGGGGTCGCGTCGCAGTTGGCCGACTCCGCCGACGGCGGCAGCCGTCATCTCGCTGGAGACCGTTGCGCCCATGAAGACGCCATGTGCCCAGTCGATGGACTCAGCCACCAGCGGCACGTTCGTCGCCCGGCGGCCACCGAACAGGATCGCCTCGATCGGAACGCCAGCCGGATCCTCCCAGTTGGGTGCGATCGACGGACACTGACCGGCCGGTGCCGTGAAGCGGGCATTGGGATGGCTGGACGGCTCCGGGGACTCGGGGGTCCAGTCGCGGCCCTTCCAGTCGATCAGGTGCGCCGGCGCGTCGTCGGTGAGCCCCTCCCACCAGATGTCGCCGTCGTCGGTGAGTGCCACGTTCGTGTAGATGGAGTTGGCGTACAGGGCGCGAACGGCGTTGGCGTTCGTCTTCATGCCGGTACCCGGGGCGACTCCGAAGAAGCCCGACGGTCTCGACCGTCCAGCCCGGCACGGTCGGCTCGAGCATGGCGAGGTTGGTCTTTCCGCAAGCGGAGGGGAAGGCCGCCGAGATGTATCGGGAGTCACCGGTCGGCGACGTCAGCTTGAGGATGAGCATGTGCTCAGCCATCCAGCCCTCATCGCGTGCCATCGCCGAGGCGATGCGCAGCGCGAAGCACTTCTTGCCGAGCAGGGCATTGCCGCCGTAGCCGGAGCCGTACGACCAGATCTCGCGGGTCTCGGGGAAGTGGACGATGTACTTGTCCTCGTTGCAGGGCCACGTGACATCAGGGCGGGCCGCGCCCGATGCATCAACAAGCGGGTAGCCAACCGAGTGCAGTGCGGGCACGAACTCGCCGGACTCGCCGATCTGGTCGAGGGCCGCCTTGCCCATGCGAGTCATGATCCGCATGTTGACGACCACGTAGGGGGAGTCGGTGATCTCGACGCCGAGCTGCGAGATGCGGGATCCGAGCGGACCCATGGAGAACGGGACGACGTACATCGTGCGCCCGCGCATCGACCCGTCGAAGCGATCGCGCAGGATGCCGCGCATCTCGGCCGGGTCGGCCCAGTTGTTGGTCGGGCCCGCATCGGACTCCACCTGCGAGCAGATGAAGGTGCGGTCCTCGACACGGGCCACGTCACTGGGGTCGGAGCGCGCAAGGAACGAGTTGGGCCGGATCTCCGGGTTCAGCCGGATGAACATGCCGGAGCCCACCATCAGCTCGGTGAGCCGCTGCCACTCCGCCTCGGATCCGTCGGCCCACACGACCTCGTCAGGCGTGGTCAGTGCAGCGACTTCCTCGACCCACGTGATGAGCTAGTCATCGAATCGCTCCAGTGGATCGAAGGATCGTCACGCCAGGGGCTGGCGCGACGGGGGTGGGACACAGAATGCCCCGACAGCCACGCTACGGCCGACCACAATCCCCATGCAAGCGCTGATGTGTGACCAAGTCCACAGGCGGACCATCAGGCCTGCAGGCCGGCCTTGCCGGTACCGGCGGCGCTGGCCAGAGCCGCCGCCCGCGCGTCGGCCACCGCACCGTTGACGGCGTCGTCCAGGAGGGACGCGAAGGCCGCACTGCCGGCCGGCCGCAGGTGGGTGCCATCGCTGTAGAGCCACTTCGGGTGAGTCGATGCCGCCCTGTCCCAGTCGACGACATGGACACGATCCGCCGGGAACGCCTCATCACAGCGGCGGATGGCGGCGTTGTTCGACTTCTCCCACGACCGGGGGACGTGCACGGTTACGAGGAAGACCCGCCGATCAGGCCCAGCCGCCTTGACCAGCGCCTTGCAGGTGGCGAGCGGGTAGGTCCCGTTGGTGCCGAGATGGACGACGACGTTGGTGGGCAGCTGCGCACCTCGCTGGCGCAGGAGCGAGGGTCCCTTGTACGCCTGCCGACTCTCGGTCGCATTGACGGCGAATCCGGACTTCTGGAGGTCGCCCTTGGCCCCCAGCATCACCGAGTCACCGATCGCGTAGCGATCGCGGGAGGGCGAGGCAGACGCCGGGGCTGGCATCGCCAATGAACCCAGCACCGCCAATGCGGCTGCAGCAGTCAGCACACGCCGTCTGGTCACATACTCATTGGAACACGCCGGCCAGCCGCCGGACAATCTCGGTGAGGATCGCCGGCGATGTGGCGATGTTGACTCGGGCGTACCCCTGCCCACCAGCACCGTAGGTCGGCCCCGAACTGAGAGCGACGCGCCCGCGCTCGAGGAAGGCCGCTGCCGGGTCGTCGCCCAGCCCGTAGGCCCGGAAGTCGACCCAGGCGAGGTAGGAGGCCTGTGGCGGCACATAGCCAGCCAGCGGCAGGTGCTCCGCGAGGAGGTCGGCAAGGAGGCGGCGGTTGGCATCGATGATGTCGAGCACGTCGGCCAGCCATGGGCCGCCCTCCCGGTATGCCACTACCGCCGCAATCGCGCCCAGGTGCCCCGTGCCGTAGGTCACCTCGAGCGGCAGCCGCCGTGTGATCGTCGCGGCGGTTCGGGCGGTGCCCACCATCTGCGCGCACTTGAGGCCCGGCAGGTTCCACGCCTTCGAGGCCGAGACCAGGATGACGGCATCGGCGTCGTCATCGGCCACCGACATGAAGGGGACGTGGGGACGGCCGGGCAGTGCAAGGGGGCCGTGGATCTCGTCCGAGATCACCGTGACGCCGTAACGCGCGGACAGCTCGGCAATGGCCGTCAGGGTCTGGCGGCTGGGAACCGAGCCCGTCGGGTTGTGCGGATTCGACATCACGAAGGCCGTCACGTCGGGGCGGGCGAACGCCGCCTCCATGCCCGCGATGTCCCAGTCGTATGAGCCGTCGTCACCGCGCCACATCGGCACCTCAACCAGGACGCGATGCGCAACATCACGAACGGTCGAGAAGAACGGCGCGTATACGGGAGTGTTGACGACGACGCCATCACCCGGCTCCGTGAACATGGCCAGTGCCTGCGCCACACCCGTGAGCACATCGGGGATGGGGGTGATCAGACTCGCCGGGATGTCCCACGACCACCGCGACCGTGCGAAATCCGCCAGCGAG
>JAPLBU010000316.1:4913-8991 GCA_026392575.1 Actinomycetota bacterium
CGACTGCCGATCGGTATCCGGTGTCGGAACGGTCGATCGCCGCGTGAAGCGCAGCGGCGATCGGCTCCGCCATCGGGAAGTCCATCTCAGCGACCCACGCCGGGATCACGTCGGCGTCGTAGTACTGGTACTTGGCGCTCAGTCGCTCGCGCAGCACGGACAGGTCGATCGCATCGACATCGAAGGCAGGCACGGACCGATCATGCAGCAATCAGGCGTCAGGTCGCTTCCAGCCCCCGGAACCGACGAAGCCGGAGGCTGTTGGTGACGACGAACACCGAGGAGAACGCCATCGCCGCACCCGCGAGAAGCGGGTTGAGGAGGCCGGCCATCGCCAGCGGGATGGCCGCGACGTTGTAGGCGAACGCCCAGAACAGGTTGGCCTTGATGGTGCGCAATGTGCGGCGTGACAATCGGATCGCGTCCGCAGCAGCGATGAGGTCGCCGCGGACGAGGGTGATGTCGGCTGCCTCGATGGCGACGTCGGTGCCGGTCCCCATCGCCATGCCGAGGTCGGCCTGCGCAAGCGCGGCCGCATCGTTGACACCGTCGCCGACCATCGCGACCGTGCGCCCCTGCATCTGCAGCCCTCGTATGGCCTCGACCTTGTCCTCCGGGAGGACATCGGCCACCACATCGTCGATGCCGACCTCGTGAGCAACGGAGCGCGCGACGCGGGCGTTGTCGCCGGTCAGCAGCACGGGCGCGAGCCCGAGGGCGCGAAATGCCGTGATGGCCGCTGCACTTCCGGCCTTGACGACATCGGCGACGACGATGACTCCGGCGAAACGTCCGTCGATCGCGACGGCAACCACGGAACGACCAGCCGCCTCGTGAATCTCGCGCACGATGGTGAGTTCGGCCGGCTCGTGCACGGACCATTCCGACGCGAGCCACGTCGGCCGACCAGCAAGCACCGCATGCCCATCGACTACGCCCTGCACTCCGCGTCCCCCACTCGACCGGAACGATTCGACATCCGGCAGGACACCCACACGCTCGCGCGCACCCACGACGACGGCGCGGGCAATCGGGTGCTCCGACGCGTGCTCGAGGCCGGCGGCCAGCCGCAGCACGACGTCCGCGTCGTCACTCGGCGAGGCCACGACGTCGACGAGGGCCATGTGGCCGGTCGTGACGGTGCCGGTCTTGTCGAGCACGATCGTGTCGACCTGCCGGGTGGACTCCAGGATCTGCGGACCCTTGATGAGGATTCCGAGCTGCGCCCCGCGTCCGGTGCCGACCAGCAGGGCGGTCGGCGTTGCGAGCCCGAGAGCGCACGGGCAGGCGATGATGAGCACCGCGACGGCTGCTGTGAACGCGGCCTGCGTCCCCGCTCCGGCGAGCAGCCAGCCGAAGAGCGTCGCAAGGGCCAGTCCGATGACGATGGGGACGAAGATGGCCGACACCCGGTCGGCCAGCCGTTGAACGGGAGCCTTGCCGGACTGGGCCGCCTCGACCATCCGGGAGATGCGGGCCAGCTGCGTGTTGGCTCCAACCTGACGGGCTTCGACGAGGAGTCGGCCGCCCGCGTTGACAGTGGCGCCGATGACGGCATCGCCGACCCCCACCTCGACAGGGACCGTCTCGCCCGTGACAAGACTGTTGTCGACAGCCGACGCACCTTCGACCACTACCCCGTCGGTGGCTATCTTCTCGCCGGGGCGGACGACGAACACGTCGCCGACAGCGAGATCCTCGATTGGAATGCGCTGCTCGACACCGTCGTGCAGGACGGATACCTCCTTGGCGCCCATCCCAGCGAGGGCCCTGAGCGCCTCGCCCGATCGCACCTTCGCGCGCGCCTCCAGGTACCGGCCGGTCAGGATGAACACGGTGACGGCCGACGCGACCTCGAGGTAGATCTCCGGCTGGCTGCCCGACTGCTGCGGCAGCCACTGGAACTCCATCGTCATGCCCGGCTCACCCGCACCACCAATGAAGAGCGCATACAGCGACCAGAGGAACGCAGAGAGCACACCCAGCGAGATGAGGGTGTCCATCGTCGCCGCACCGTGCCGAAGGTTGACCCACGCGGCGCGGTGGAAGGGTGCCGCCGGATGGTCAGGATGGTGCTGACGATGAGACGTTGCCGCAGCGCATCGAACTCCGGATCACCGCGGCCCTCGGTCTCGTCGGCCGGCCCAGCGGCGCGGGGTGCGCGTGCGCCATAGCCGGTCGCCTCGACAACAGCGATGGCATCGTCGATGCTCACCCCCGGCGGGAGCGACACGTGCGCCTTCTCCGTCGCATAGTTGACGGAGGCCTGAACTCCCGGCATCCGGTTGAGCTTCTTCTCGATGCGCATGGCACACGAGGCACAGGTCATCCCCTCGATCTGGAGGTCGACCTCTGCTGACATACGCGCTACTCCACCAGTTCGTATCCGGCCTCGTCGACCGCCGCGCGGACGACTGAGGGGTCAAGCGGCTCAGCGCTGACGACCGTGACGGCCGACGCCTCACCGGGCACGAGAACGACCGTGACGTCCTGCACCCCAGCGACGGCACTCAATTCCGAAGTGACCGCGTTCACGCAGTGACCGCACGTCATACCCGACACGTATCGCCATGCTCCAGGAACTGTTGAAGGCCGGATGCGACGATCTTGAAACCGGCCCGGTCGAGGGCCTTGGAAACGGCAGCCAGCTGCGTGACGACGTCGCTGCAGCTGCGTTCCTCGTCGATCATGTTGATGACTCCGTCGAGTTGCCCACGGGCACGCTTGAGGCGCATGACGATGTCGCGGCTGACGGTCGGCTCGATGTTCATGTGAACAGGATACCCCTCTACCCCCAGGGGTATGCTCCGAAACATGAGCCACTCCCACGGAAAAGCCGTCCTCGACGACCTCGCCCCGCTGGGCCGCGAGTTGCGTCGGGCCATCCCCGACGTCTACAAGGGGTTCGGCGAGCTGCACCACGCCGCCTTCGCCCCAGGCGCGCTCGACACCCGGACGAAGGAGCTGATGGCGGTCGCGATCGGCGTCGTCGCGCAGTGCGACGGCTGCATCGCCTCACACAGCCGTGGCGCCGTGAAGGCGGGCGCCACGAAGCAGGAGGCCGCGGAGGCGATCGGCGTCACCTTCCTGATGAACGGTGGGCCGGCGACCATCTACGGCCCACGCGCCTACGCCGCGTTCTGCGAGTTCTGGGACCTCGAGCATCCCGAGGAGGTTCACCCCACCACTACCGTGGCGGAGTGAACCAGCCGGGGAACGCACTACCCGCGTATCTCAGCACCGCGACCCTCTCCCGATCCGCTACCGAATCAGCAGGGCCGGCACTGCTGGTCGCCGCCATCGCCACCCTCGGCAATCCCACCACCGGCTCCTACATCGTGGCCTCGCTCACGGCGTCGGCAGCGATCGGCGGACCCATCGTCGGTGCACTCATCGACGCGCTCGCCGTCTTCGCGGGGCTCGGCTATCCCGCATTGACAGGCGCGTGGAGTGCCCAGCTGCCGAAACTGATCCCGCCCGACCGCGTGACACACGCCTATTCGGCTGACGCCGCCACCTACAGCGTCGCGGCCGTCATCGCGCCGCCGATCGCCACCGCTCTCGTCTTCTTCTCCGCGACGGCACCGCTGTGGATGCCCGTCGTGCTGCTGGTCGCGGGCATCGGCCTGCTCCGGACGGTTCCCCTGCCGGTTCGCGGCGATGTGCCGCATCCGGTGTCGATCTGGCAGGACCTGCGCAACGGCCTGGGGGCGATTGTCGGTCTCCCCGGCCTGCGACGAACGGCGATCATCACGACGGTGGGCTTCGCCGGACAGGCCGCGATCTTCGTCTCCGCTCCCATCCTCGCCCAGAGCGTCGGTGGCTCCCTGGGCTTCACGGGCGTGATCCTCGGTGTCTTCGCCGTCGGCGGCATCACGACGGCAGCATGGTTCACCCGCCGCCCCGTTCAGCGACCCGACCGAGCGATCATCGTCTGCACCATCCTCTCCGCAGTCGCCCTGACGGCAGTCGGACTGGCACCCACCACGTGGCTGCTCCTGCTCGCCGCGTTCGCCATGGGCGCGACCGAACCGCCGCTCTTCTCCTCGATGTTCCAGGTGCGCGTGCGGGAGTCACC
>JAPLBU010000329.1 GCA_026392575.1 Actinomycetota bacterium
AACGGGTGAGCAGGGGCCTGCTGACCCGCGTAATTGACGATTTCTCCCCGTCCTCGCGGGCGTGCGCGGTGCGGCCTGCGGACTTGCAGGGTCCGGTCGCGCGGGCTGGGTCAGTCGGTGCCTGACTCCATCGCCGCGCGATCGAGGCTCTCGACCTCGTCCTCCTCGATCGAGGACTCTGCCGGCATCGCCGCGATCGCAGCGGCCCCACCGGGAGTGAGTTCGCCGATGAGGCGGGCCTGCCCGGCAACGAGCACTCCCTGCGCTGCGTACAGCTCGAGCTTGGCCCGTGAGTCGGCGATATCGAGATTGCGCATCGTCAACTGGCCGATCCGATCGACCGGTCCGAAGGCGGCATCCTCCGTGCGCTCCATGGACAGCTTGTCCGGGTGGTAGCTGAAGGCGGGTCCGCGGGTGTCGATGATCGAGTAGTCATCGCCGCGCCGCATCCGCAGCGTGACCTCACCCGTGACGGCAGATGCCACCCACCGCTGGAGGGACTCCCGGAGCATCAGCGCCTGGGGGTCCAGCCAGCGACCCTCGTAGAGCAGGCGCCCGAGTCGGCGACCCTCCGCGTGATAGTTGGCGATGGTGTCCTCGTTGTGGATCGCACTCAGGAGGCGCTCGTAGGCGATGAACAGCAGGGCCATGCCGGGCGCCTCGTAGATGCCACGGCTCTTGGCCTCGATGATGCGGTTCTCAATCTGATCGGCCATGCCCAACCCGTGCCGTCCGCCGACGGTGTTGGCTTCGTGGACGAGGTCGACGGGGCTGAGGAACTCGCGACCGTTGATTGTCGACGGCCTGCCCTGACGGAAGCCGATCGTCACGTCCTCGGTCTCGATGGCAACGGTCGGATCCCAGAACCGCACGCCCATGATCGGCTCGACGGTCTCCATCGATGTGTCGAGATGCTCGAGGGTCTTGGCCTCGTGGGTGGCGCCCCAGATGTTCGCGTCCGTGGAGTAGGCCTTCTCGACGCTGTCACGGTAGGGCAGCTCGTGAGCCACCAGCCACTCCGACATCTCCTTGCGGCCGCCGAGCTCCTCGACGAAGTCGGCATCCAGCCACGGCTTGTAGATGCGCAGGCTCGGGTTCGCCAGCAGCCCGTAGCGGTAGAACCGCTCGATGTCGTTGCCCTTGAAGGTCGATCCGTCGCCCCAGATCGACACGCTGTCGTCATGCATCGCGCGGACAAGCAGCGTCCCGGTGACCGCGCGGCCCAGGGGAGTGGTGTTGAAGTACTGACGACCACCGGACCGGATGTGGAAGGCGCCGCAGGCCAGCGCAGCCAGGCCCTCGTCGACCAGGGCTGCCTTGCAGTCCACGAGTCGCGCGAGTTCGGCGCCGTACTGCAGCGCCCGGCCGGGGACGGATTCGATATCCGGCTCGTCGTACTGCCCGATGTCAGCGGTGTAGGTACAGGGGATCGCCCCCTTGTCGCGCATCCACGCGACCGCCACCGAGGTGTCGAGGCCACCGGAGAAGGCGATGCCGACGCGCTCGCCGACCGGAAGGGACGTCAGGACTTTGGACACGGCTCATAATCTATGGCCCCTGCCCCCAGGCGATGCGACCGGACTGTCATCGTGCTGGCCGTGCGTCGGCCACCGAGCCGAGCCATTGAGAGCGGTAGGCAGTCCACCGGGATGCGTGCCCCTCTTGCTAGCGTCATCGCGTGACAATGACCCTGGACATCAGTGCGTTCGGCGACGACGCGATGGGGGATCACGATGCCGTCGGACTCATCGAGGCGATGCGATCCGGGAACGTGCATGCCGACGAGTTGAGTGCGGCAGCTCTCACGCGGGCCCACGCTGTCGACGAACGACTGAATGCCATCGTGGCGTGGGCCGGAGCGCCCATCTCGAATCCCCAACCGGACGCTGCGGTGTTCGCGGGTGTGCCGGCCTTCGTCAAGGACAACGAGAACCTCGCGGGCCTGCCCACGCGGCACGGGTCGCGCGCAACGCCGGCAACTGTCGCCGCGAGCAACTCGCCCTTCATCGACGCCTTCCTCGGCGCCGGCTTCACCGTGCTGGGCAAGTCATCCATGCCGGAGTTCGGCCTGACGGCCAGCACGGAGCCCCTGCTCAACGGACCCGCCAGGAATCCCTGGAGCAACGGCCACTCGACCGGGGGATCCTCGGGGGGCTCGGCGGCCCTGGTCGCCGCCGGAGTCGTCCCCATCGCCCACGGCAACGACGGCGGTGGCTCGATCCGCATCCCGGCCTCCTGCTGCGGCCTGGTGGGCCTGAAGCCGTCACGGGGGCGGCTGCCGGTCGATGCCGGACTGGAGGGACTGCCAGTCGCCATCGTCGCGCAGGGAGTCCTCACCCGCAGCGTCCGAGATACCGCGCTGTTCCATGCCGTTGCAGAGACGCCGCACGCGACCCTGCCGCCGATCGGGCACGTCACCGGTCCGTCGGCCACGCGGCTGCGCATCGCCTTCACCGCGGATGCCATGTCGGGGATGCCGGTGCATCCCGATGTGGTCGCCGTCGTCGACCGCACGGCTGTCCTGTGCGAAGGGCTCGGGCACCACGTCGAGCGGATTCCGTTCCCTTTCGGGGAGCAGTTCGGGCGTGACTTCCTGCGCTACTGGGCTGGGCTGGCCTTCGCTACCGAGTACGGCGGGCGTCAGATGCATGGCCCGGCGTTCGACCGGCACCTGCTCGAACCGCTGACCCTCGGGCTGAGCCGGTACTTCCGCTCGGTCGCCGTACGAACGCCAGCGTCGCTCAGGCGCCTGCGCGCCTTCGGCGACGAGTATGCGCGCCTGCTGGGCTCCTACGACATCCTGCTGACGCCCGTGCTGGCGCACCCAGCCCCGCCGATCGGCTACCTGGCGCCGGATCTTCCGTTCGAGACACACCTGCGCCGGCTGCTGCGCTACAGCTCGTTCACGGCCATCCAGAACGTCGCTGGCTCGCCGGCGATCTCCCTGCCACTGGGCACCAGCGTCGACGGCCTGCCCATCGGCGTCCAGGCGGCCGCGGGGGTCGGCCAGGAGGCCATGCTGCTGGGTCTGGCCTACGAGCTCGAGGAGGCGGCACCGTGGCGATAGTTCCTCGTGACGTTAACGCCGATAATGTGCATTATGACATTACGCCGACGAGGGAACCAATCGATGACCTTGGGACTCCCGTCGCACTGGCATCCCCCGTCCGTCGGGTGGTGTCACTCGTTCCCTCTCTGACGGAGGCGATCGCCTCGGTTCGTCCGGAGGCGATCATCGCGGCCACCGACTGGTGCACCTACCCGGCAGATCTCGATGTGCAGCGGATTCGCGGCACAAAGAATCCCGACACCCGCACGATCATCGCGCTCCAGCCGGATCTCGTCATCGCGAATCGGGAGGAGAACCGGGAGATCGACGTTCGACGCCTGAGGGATGCCGGCGTTCCGGTATGGGTCACCCGTATCGAGTCGGTCCGCGAGGCCCTGGCCTCGATGCGCCGGATGTTCGAGGAAGCGCTTGGCTGGCCGGTGCCTGGCTGGCTGGTCGAGGCGGAAGCAATCTGGGCTGCACCGCGGGCTCTGTCTGGCCCACGTGTCGCCGCCGTCATCTGGCGCGATCCCTGGATGGTGGTTGGTCGTGACACCTTCGCTGGTGACCTGCTCGAATCCCTGGGCTGCCGAAACGCTTTCGCGGACCATCCGGATCGCTATCCGAAGGTGTCCGTAGCGGAGCTCGACGCCATGGGCCTGGATGCCGTACTGCTGCCTGACGAGCCCTACGTGTTCTCCCCCACGGACGGTCCCGAGGCCTTCCCGGACACCCCCACGGTGCTGTTCAGCGGGCGCCTGCTCACCTGGTACGGCCCGTCACTGGTCACGGCCCGCCCGCTGCTCGAGGCGAGCATCCGGAGCCGGTGACGGTGCCGCACCCCGCGCACCCGCCGGCAGGGCAGGCCGTGCGCAGGGTCGGCGTCGCGATCCGCCCGAGCCGCAGCAGGTGGTCGACCGCTCCGTCGACAACATCGGGGTCCAGGCCAGTCCGCTCGGCGATGGTGTCGCGGGTCGTCGCGCCCGACGCCCTGCTGCCGACCGCGCATGCGCTGGCGAAGCAGATTGCCAGCAATCCGCCGCACGCGGTGCGCCTCGCCAAGCGCCTGATGTGGTTCCTGTGCCAGCGACCGCTCGACCTCGAGTGGAGGAAGCATGTGATCGAGGCCCGCACGCTGGCGCGCTTGCGGCATGGGCTGTTTGAGCACGGGTGGACGCGCAAGTGGCCGCCAGAGCTCGCCTCGAAGTCCGCGCGGACGTACTCCCCCAGCGTCCCCGGCTCCTCAGAGGTACCCGGCTCCTCCGCCGAGTAGGTCTGGGCCCAGGACGAGATGATCGCCTCCTTCGCGACGAAGCCCACCATGAGCGCGCTGGCGGTCTCCCATGTGCCGAAGCCCGCTGGTGCGAACACCGGCGCGACTGCCTGGGCGGTACGGGCATAGAGGCTCTCCTGCACCGGGACCTCGCCGAATGCGTAGCCCGGAGCCGCAGGTATCGCCTGGAGGAACCACACGGCTGCGACCGTGATGACGATGATCCCGCTGGCGGTGCGCAGGAATCCACCGAGTCTCAGCCACGTCACGGCGGCGGTGAGGCGCGCAGTGGGGCGCTGGTACGGCGGCAGGTCGATGACGAGCGCCTCGAGACCCACGCTGCGCCATAGCGTGGACCGCAGGGCTAGTCCGACGATCACCACGAACACGATGCTGATGATGTAAAGGGCGAAGACGACCGAGCCCGCGCTGTCGGGGAAGAAGATGGAGGCGACCAGGACGTAGACGGTCAGCCGGGCGCTGCACGAGGTGAAGGGCACGAGAAGTGCCGTGAGGGTGCGGTGGCGGGCGTTCGGCAGGATGCGGGTGGCGCTGATCGCCGGTACGTTGCAGCCGAATCCGACGATGAGGGGCAGGAACGCTCTCCCCGGCAGGCCGATGGCGCGCATGAGTCGATCCGCCACGACGGCGGCGCGAGCGAGGTAGCCGCTGTCCTCCATCAGTGCCAGGAGAGCGAACATGATCGCCATCAGGGGCACGAAGGTCAGCAGCATGCCCACGCCCGCGATGAGGCCGTCGACGACCAGGCTGCGCACCCAGGTGTCCTCGAGTCCAGCGACGCTCAGCAGCGCATCGGCCGCCGTGGTCATGGGCCCGCTGAAGAACCAGTCCAGGGCCTGCTGCAGCGGTGCTGCGACCGTGGTCGTGAGCTGGAAGACAGCCCACATCGCAGCAAGGAAGAGGATCGGCCCCCATCCCGACGACAGGGCGATCCGGTCGAAGCGGTCCGACCAGCGAACCCGACCCTGATCCGTTCGGTGGACGGAGCGGGCAACCTGGCGCGGGAGCTGCCAGCGCGCTATCGATGGCGTCGAGCAGTCCGGTGCGGCCCTGGTGGTGCCGGGGGTCAATCAGCACGACGGGCACTCCGACGAAAACCGACAGGGCGGTCACGTCGACGCTCACCCCCACGCGTCGCGCGATATCGCTCATGGTGAGTGCGAAGACGATTCGCTGGTCGCTCTCCCGCAACTGACGCACGAGGTAGAGCGACCGGGACAGCCGACCCGCGTCTCCGATCACGACAACTACGTCAGGCCGCTCGTGCGGCGCGACGTCGACCAGGAGCGCACGCGTGAGCGCTTCGTCCGGTGAGAGCGGGTCCAGGCTGTAGGCGCCGGGGAGATCGATGACGTCGAACCGGCGGACCCCGTCGTCCGTGAGCCCACGACCCACCTCGACCGTCGTACCGGGCCAGTTGCCGACATCGCGCCGCGCTCCGGTCAGCCGGTTGAACAGGGTGGACTTGCCGACGTTG
>JAPLBU010000162.1:0-5967 GCA_026392575.1 Actinomycetota bacterium
CTGAGCGTCAGCGAGAAGATCGCCAGCATCGACGCGACGACGCCGATCATCTGGAAGGACCCGAAGAGGTTGAACTGACCCAGCGCACCGAGGTCCGGCATCGCGAACAGTGAACTCGGCACTGACGGGACGTTCAGGCCCCAGCCGACGGGGTTGACCACGGAACCGTCCGGCCCGCTCTTGGAACCGACGTCGAACAACGCTTCGATCACGATGGCGAGGACCGTGGTGGCAAGAATGCCGATGAGGATCGCACCCTTCACCTTGCGGACGACAAGGATGATCGTCAGGAGCAAGCCGAAGACGAAGGTGAAGATGGGCCAGCCCTGAAGCTGGCCGAAGATGCCGAAGGACACGAGCGGCACGCCTCCACGAACGATCCCCGCGTCAACCAGGCCGATGATGGTGATGAACAGGCCGATACCGACGCCGATGGCGTACTTGAGTTGCTCGGGGACGGCGCGGAAGACGGCCGACCGGAACCCCGTCAGGACCAGCAGCAGGATGAAGGCGCCTTCGAGGACCACCAGGCCCATCGCGTCAGCCCACGTCATCTGTGGTGCGAGGGTGAACGCCACGTAGCCGTTGAGTCCGAGGCCAGCCGCTATGGCGATCGGGAAACGGCCGATCGCGCCCATGAGGATCGTCATGAGCCCGGCGACCAGTGCCGTGGCGGCCGTCACCATCGTGATCGACTTGATGACATCGTCGGTCCCACCGATGAACAGGCCGTTGATGTCCTTGGCCGTTCCGATGATGAGCGGGTTGAGCACCACGATGTACGCCATCGTGAAGAACGTCACGAATCCGCCACGGATCTCCGTGCCGTACGTGGATCCTCGCTTGGTGAGTTCGAACCAGCGATCGAATCCACTAAGTGCTGGGGTCTGGGTTGGTGCGGACATCAAGCCTCCCGGGTATGCCATGCGCAGAGAGCTCGCCGGGGAAGGCGACGGTGTCGGACGTTCCGGGCGCAGGGTACCGTGAGCGCACCATGTCCGGAGGAAATCTCGGCCAATCGGATACGGATGCGATCCTTCCGGTGGCCATCGGCACCGCAGTGTGGTCTGTGCTGCTCGTGGTCCTGCTGCTCGTACGATCAACCCTCGCCGCGAACGGCACCACGTGGTGGATCGGGGCAGCGGCCGTCGGAGTGGTCAGCGGCGGGGGCGGGCTGATCTTCCTGCGCTGGCGCAAGCGACGCGCGATGCGACGCTCAGGTCAGGAGTGACCGAGGTCCAGCGGATCCCAGTTCAATTCGTCCTGCGCCAAGGATGATCGGACCTCAGCCTCGGGCTCGACCTCTGAGTGCGCACCGCAGCCGAACGCAAGAGCGACCACGCGACCGTCGGCTGGACTCATCGGATTGGCGCACACCGCGAACTGCTGGCCGAGTGCACCACCCATCGGAAGCATGAAGCCGCAGGTCGAGCACTCCCCGGATGCCTGACGGGCCATCGGTGTGGTCGGCCCGAAGTCACCGCTGACCCAACGGTCGGCAGCATCGTCGCGGCCAAGCGGCGACAGTACGCGAAGTCGGCCCAGACCGAGCTCCCACTGGCCGGGATGAAGCGGGGCCAGGGAGGCGACGGACTCGAGGTCCTCCTCGCCCGTGAGGCCGGCGATCAGCCGTTCGTCATCGGGCAACGTGGGAAGGACATCGCCCGGTCCGAGGTCGCCAGGACGGACTCGCTCGCTCCACGGGAGCCAGGCCGGGGCGACGATGGCATCGGGTCCGGGCAGCAGCGCGACGTCGTTGACCGTGACGACCTTGGCCCTCGGGGCCCGCGTCAGGGTCACGGCCCACTGCCAGCCCAGGTAGCCCGGGTTCAGGCAAGCGAAGGCGTGGGTGGCGAGTCGCTCGTCCTCCATGACCACACCCAGGTGGTCTCCGACCATCTCCGCGCCCGCGTCAGCCTCGGCGGCCGCACGTGCGACATCGACGGCGGCAACCAGCGCCGTGTCGCGCTTGGCGTCACCTGATGCAGTCGGAGTCATGGAGTGATTGTGGCCCACCGGCCGGATCGGGCCATCGCTGGGGCCAGCGATAGTCTCAATACATGACGCGCGCCCGCCTGCCACTTGTCCTTGCCAGTGTCGCCGTGGTGACTCTGGGTCTGACCGCCTGCGAGAAGCCGAACCCGGGCGCCTCGGTCTTCTCCGGTACCACGAGCCAGTTCCTGCGGGCTGCCTGCTGGGCCACCGACGGCGGCTACCTCGACGACGGCACCTGCGCGTCCGCAGCACTCGAGCAGGCCGCCAAGGGTGCCTCGGCAGTCCCCACCCTGCCCGGCCAGACGATCGGCATCTCGGTCGATCCGGTCGTTGCCGACATCGGCTGGTTCCCGGTCCTGGGCGGTCAGCGGCTCACCGAGACGCCCCTGACGACCACGTACTTCCGGTTCACGCCGACCCGCGAGCAACTGCCTGCCGGTGGTGCGACGATCGCGGTGGTGGCAGGAGACGACAAGGGCTCCCGAGGGATCTGGATCTTCCCGCTAATAACCAGCTAGATATCGAAGTCGTCGGCGACTGCGCGCAACACGGCGGCGACCTTGACAGCCATCGCGTCCGGCGGGTACTTGCCGCGGCGCAACTGGTTCGAGATGCCGTCGAGCAGCTTGATGAGGTCCTCGACGAGGATCGCCATGTCGTCAGCCGGCTTGCGCGAGCTCTTCACAACCGACGGAGCCGCCGACAGCACCGTCAGCGACAGCGCCTGCTTCCCGCGACGACCATCGACGACGCCGAACTCGACCTTGGATCCCGGCTTCAGGGCCGTGACTCCCGCGGGCAGTGTGGAGACATGCACGAAGACATCGTCGCCCTCATCGGATGAGATGAAGCCGAAGCCCTTCTCGGCGTCGTACCACTTGACTGTTCCGGTCGGCACGGCTGCCTCACTCACATTGCACACGGCGAGCGGCGGGTGCCGTCGGCACGGGCTCCCCGCGCCTGAAAAGGTTACCCCGTGACCCCTTCCGACTCTCGCTCCGACCTCGTGCTGCGCATCGGCGGCTGGAGCACTGCCGTGGGCCTGGTCTTCACCCTCATAGCGATCCTTCCGCTGGTCGTGCCCTCCCTCGAGCTGCCAGGAGCGATGTGGTTCCTCTCCATGCTCACGGGGGTCGGGCTGGTCGTGGTGTGCGTTGGTTTGATCCTCGGTGCCCGCGGCCGACGAAGCCACTGACACCGGCAGGCGTAACGTGGGAGGGATGGCCGCCCCCCGGAGTCTCGCTGACGACCTGCGGCAGCGCGATGACGCTGCCATGGGTCGGCTGCTGCGTCGCCGGCCGGATCTCCTGCACCCGGTGCCCCCGGACTTCACCGCCCTGACCGCACGCGCGACGGCCGGTCCCTCGATCTCCCGCTGCCTCGACGCACTTGACACCATGCGTCTGCATGTCCTGCATGCCGCCGCCGAACTGACCGTCGAGTCCCCGGCCTCCACAACGGAGATCGTCACGCTCGCCGGTGTCGACCTGCCGCCCGGGGCTCGCAGTGACCTTGAGGCCGCACTGGCCGATCTGCGTGACCTGGCCCTGCTGTGGGGTGCGCCCACCGCCCTGCGAGCCGTCCACCCCGTTCGCGACCTGGTGACGTCGGCGGCCACCCCGACGTGGCCACGGCCAGGTCCCGGCGACGGCGAACACCGCGAGATGCGTGACGTGGATGGTCAGGCGGCCCTGCACGCACGAGAGGCGCTGGCCCTCGTCCGCGACCTGCTCGACGACTGGTCCATTCATCCGCCGGCGATCCTGCGCAGCGGTGGCCTCTCACTACGCGACTTCGCGGCCGCACGCGGCCGTCTCCACGCGGACTGGGCCCGGACGTCGCTGACCATCGAGATCGCACATGCCGCCCGACTGTTCACCGACGACAACGACGAGTCACCGCGCTGGGTGCCGACCGACCACTACGACGCCTGGATAGCCAAGGAGCCGGCCGAGCAGTGGATCGATCTCGTGCAGGCGTGGCTGTCCCTGCCGCGGCTGCCATCCCTCGCCGACGAGAAGACGCAGGTGCTGTCAGCAGATCGTGACCGCAGGGCAGTTCCCGTCCTGCGACGCGACATTCTCGGACTCCTTGCCGGACTGCCGGAGGGAGTGTCCCTGTCGCAGGACCACATCCTCGCCGTGCTCGACGACCACCAGCCTCGGCGGACCGGTGATCTGCGCCGCCTCGCCGTTGCTGCGACCCTGCGGGAGGGTGCCGACCTGGGGCTGGTTGGCGCTGGGGCCCTGAGCGCCGCCGCGCGGATGATCGTCGAGGTCGAGACGACTACGGCCAGTGCCCAGCGCGCACAGGCTCACCGCATCGCGACCTGCCTTGCCGAGGCCCTGCCCATCGATGTCGACCACGTGCTCATCCAGGCCGATCTCACCATCGTCGCCCCCGGCCCCCTCGTCGCCAGTGCGGCTCGCAATCTGCGCCTCCTTGCCGATGTCGAGTCGCGCGGCCATGCCACCGTCTATCGCATCAGCGAGTCGTCCATCCGGCGGGCCATGGATGCCGGCTGGGATGCCGACACCATCCACGACCTGCTGCGCGACCTGTCTCGCACGCCGGTGCCGCAGCCGCTGACCTACCTCGTCGACGACGTGGCACGTCGCCATGGTGCCGTGCGCGTCGGTGGCGCACTTGCCTACATCCGCAGCGACAACGCGGAGGCCCTGAGTGCCATCCTCGGGGATCGACGCCTCCGTACCCTCGGCCTCCAGCGCATCGCCGAAACCGTCATCGTGAGCCAGGCCCCCATGTCCGAACTCCTGACGGCACTGCGCGGCGCAGGCTACGCGCCCGCCGCCGAGAGCCCCGATGGCGTCGTCGTGATCCGCCGGCCCGAGGACCGGCGCACACGCGCCCCCCGTTCAGCTCCCGTCACCACGCGCCGCATTCCCGAGGACACCCTCGTGGCCGCGGCGGTGCGCACGCTGCGTGCGGGAGACAAGGCAAGCGGCCGGCGGATCTCCACGGTCGAGGGCCCAGCCTCACGCGTCGACCTGCCGAGCCTGACGTCTGCGGCGATTCTCGCGTCCCTGCGGGGAGCACTCACCGACAACCGGCCGCTGTGGATCGGCTACGCCGACACCGACGGCACTATCGCCCAGCAGATCGTCGACCCGATCCGACTGTCCGGCGGGGTATTGACCGCATTCGACCATCGCACCGACAGCGTGCGCTCCTTCACGGTCGCGCGCGTCACCGGCATCGCCGACCTGATGGCCGACGAATCACCCTGACGCGTGATCGCTGACGTCAGGCGTCCGGATCGTCGTTGATCTGCAGGATGACGGCCTTCGGCTCGGTGCAGAACTCCCGGCTGAAGTTGCCGCCCTCGCGGCCCACACCGGAGTCACCGAAGCCACCGAACGGGGCACGCAGGTCGCGGATGAAGAAGCAGTTCACCCACACCGTTCCGGCACGCAGTCGTGCCGCCATGCGATGCGCGCGGGAGAGGTTCTCCGTGAAGACCATCGCATTGAGGCCGTAGCGCGAGTCGTTGGCGGCTGCCAAGACCTCCGCCTCGGTATCGAACACCTGCACGGCAACCACCGGGCCGAAGATCTCCTCGCGGCACACGCGTGCTGACGGCGGCACATCCACCACGATCGTCGGCAGGACGCTCCAGCCCTCGCCAAGCCCCCCGGTGAGGACCCGTCCGCCGTCCGGGACGATCGAGTCGAGGTAGCTGCTGACCTTGGTGAAGTGCTCCTCGCTGGCCAGGGCAAGGGGGAACTCGGTCGCCGGGTCCTTCGGGTCGCCCATCACCATGGCCTCAGCAGCGATCTTGTAGCGCCGCAGGAACTCCTCGGAGATCCCGCGCTGCAGGAAGAGCCGGGACCCCGCGAGGCAGATCTGACCCGCGTTGCGGAAGATCGCCTGCACGGCCCAATCGACCGCATTGTCGAGATCGGCGTCGTCGAAGACGATGTTCGCGCCCTTGCCACCCAGTTCGAGGCTGAC